>JADLDC010000165.1 GCA_020846885.1 Acidobacteriota bacterium
CAAAACCCGATCCGGCAAAGGCTGTACGAGACGCCTTCGAACGGCTGCTCGAAGGCATCCGGCAGGCCGATGCCGCGAAGGTAATGAGCGTTTACGACAACAGCCCGCGGACGCTCTTTTTCAACAACAATGGAACCGTCACGCTCGGCTGGGACACCATGAAGGCGAATCGTGAATCCAGTTATGCACAGACAAAAGACGTAGCGCTTGAGGTCAAAGGTGTTCGGGTTGAAATGCTCGGGCCGGCGGCCGCGTATGTCACGTGTACCTGGACACAATCACAGGTCTATGACGGCAAACTCGAGAACGCGGCCGGCCGCATGACACTTATCTTCAAGCGGATCGGAAAAGATTGGAAGGTTGTACACCTTCACACATCGCCATCGGTACCAGCCGCCGACCGGCCGGTGCTCGATTCAGAAAAGACACCTCCGGCGAACTAGCCCAAAAGTACACAGGATGTCTGAAAACTTTAGTTGACTTCGCAATACAGGTAATTTGAACGCGGATCAAGCGGATCGACAGGATCAAAACGGATAGGTCCGTAAAAATCCGCTCGATCCGCTTGATCCGCGTTCAAAATCGTCTTTGGTCTAAGCCGGAACCTTACTGCCCGGATAGCTCGCCCCTAGCCTTACATCCTCTCCGTCAGCCAGCGATGAGACGAGCTCGAAATGGAAGTAATCGAATTTGTCCGCAACCGGCTGCTGTACACGTTTATCGTACATATCACGTGAACGGTCGATCGCCTCGCGAAGCCGGTCGTAAAGATCGCCCCGTTCGCGGCCTTCGGCCACTTTCTGTTCGTTGTACAGTTTGATCTCGGAAACGAGCAGCCGAGCAAATCGCCGGGCGTCGTTGTGAAGCCGCCGTTCTTCTTCCGGCACGTCAATAGGCAATTCGACATTTCGGTCGCGGTATTTCGTACGTGCGGCCGGTGCCGATACCACCTCTACCGGAACGGCGGAGCCATTCATCGCCTCAACCGGCTCAGGCGCTCGGACCGGTTCTTCGATAACCTCGGGGAACTCATCCACTTGCTCGACCGGAACATACTCTTCGACCGGGACCGGCTCAGCGAATACAGGTGCAGGTTCCGCCGTTTGTTCCGCGACCGGTTCGAAATAAGTTACCTCTTCAGCCCGTTCGACAACAACCTCACCAAAACGATCGACCGAGATCGATTCCTCGACCACCTCGACAGCTCCGGCAAATTGTTCTTCCGCGGGTTCCGGTGTCTCCTCGACCAGGGCAAATCCGGTATCGGGCGAAACCTCCTCCGCGACAGGCTCGGACTGGGCCTCCGGTTCTCGAACCGGCTCGACCTCCGCAGTTTCCTCTTCCGGAGATACCGTTTCTTCGACGGCCTCAACAGGAACGGGAGGCTCCACTTCCGCAGGTGCTTGAACATCCGCGTGCTCAAACTCCTGTACGCCGCGATATTCGTCGGCGGCAGACTCGATCTCAGAAACCGCCGATACTTCGGCGGGCTCTTCGACCGTCGGCTCCTGATAGGCCGGCGCAGGTGCCTGCTCTACAGGTTGGGGTGCAGCAGCCGGCTGTACCGCCGCCGCACCAAGTTCGACCGTCAGGCCGGCGACGCGGACCAGGGTTTCGAGGGCCTCAGGGTTAAGCGAAACGCCTTCCGATCCGTAATCGGCGTACAAAACGGCAACGCCGCGGGCGCGGGCAACCAGGGGGATGGCGTACATCCGGTCCGGCGACCCAAAGCCAAGTGCTTGAAGGAACACGTCGTCCTCGGCGTGCGTACTGGGGCCTGCGGCGGCGGTTCCAAGCGTCGAGATCGACCGCGAGACCACCGTGTCCGCCGACATAGGAAATTGGATCGAACGGACCGTATCCTCATCAACAGCCCCTTCGCCAAACGCGCGCCAGCCCACAAATTTCTCATTCTTTACGATAAAGAAAGCTCCGCGGGGTGCAAAATGCGCGGCATGATCGACAAGAAGCTTCAGTATCTCGGATTGAGACGCCTTGCTGCTGATCTCATTGATCGCATCACGCAGTTTGTCGAATTCCGGTGCCGGGGCGGCCTGTTCTTTAAGTTTTTCTGCCTCGCCGATAGCGGTCGCCGTAAGGGTGGCCCCTTCATCGCGGGCAAGGCGCAGGTGTTCGATGACAGATTCGTTGAACGCATGGTCAAGCTGTATGCCTGCATCGAACCGATCGACAAGCTTACGAACGGCCTCGTCGGTCTGGGCTTTGTGTTTCTCGAACTCGGCTGCGAAATTCTTTTGAAATTCCGATACCTTCTGCCTCATTTCGGCAAGAAATCCTTTGAGGTAACTCTCGAATTCAGTTCTCAAACTTAGTTCGAGTTCTTCACTATTCACTGGGGTATCTCCTCCACAATTTGAAAAATACGGTTGGAATCGAACGCGCGTATCGGGCGGGACGGGCGAGGAAAGATTGGGCATCCGCGGCGACAATGGCAAGGAACGCCAAGTACCGCTAACAAAAAGTATTACGGATTTGACCGCTTATGTCAAGAATTTCTTCGCGCGCCGCCCGAGGCACTGCCTTTCGCAGAATTCAACAGATATGTTCGCCTATTACATAAATCCTTTCAAACCCGGTCGATCGAATATGCAGGCTGCATTCACCCTACGCGATTGGGCTAAAGCAGCGAAACGAACACGTCGTTTGAGAACAACATTCCGCGCTTGGTCAGTCTTAGCCGTGAATTATCGGCTTCGACAAGTCCTGCGTCGATAAGTCGGGCCAACTCCGGCCCGCACCGTTCAAACAGATCGAAGCCGGACCGCTGATGGTATTCGTCGAAGCCAATACCTTCTTTCATGCGAAGGCCAAGGAACACAAACTCGGAAGCGGCGTCGGCCGTCTCGCGCCCCGCCTCGGCTGCATACCGCTCCTCTATTAGCTCGACATATCGTGCCGTGTCGCGTTCGTTCCAGTAACGGTTCACGCCGTCAAATGAATGGGCTGAGACGCCGAAGCCGTAAACCGGTTCAAGCCGCCAGTATTTTGTGTTGTGCCGCGATTCAAAACCGGGCCGGGCAAAATTTGATATTTCGTATTGCAGCAAACCAGCCGACGCCGTTCGATCAAGCAGTAGTTCGTACATCGCGGCCGCGGCATCCTCATCCGGCATCGGCCGCCGGCCTGATCTTAGTTGTTCAGCGAGTGGGGTGCCTTGATGCACTTCGAGCAGATACAGCGACAAGTGCTCAGGCCCCATTGCAAGCGCTTCGTCCAAATTCCGCGCCCAATCCGCAAGCGTCTGTCCCGGCAATCCCGCGATCAGGTCAAAGCTGATGTTTGCAAAACCGGCATCGCGGAGCAATTTGAACGTCTGCCGTGCATCATTTGCATCATGACCGCGGGCAAGCAGCTTAAGATCGCGGTCGTTAAAGGTTTGCACACCAAAACTCGCACGGTTGACACCGAGTTCGCGATAGCCGGCAAGCGATCCCGCCGAAACCGTTGCCGGGTTCATCTCCATCGTGATCTCGGCATCACGGGAAATGTCGAACCGGTTTCGCACAGCGTCGATAACCTGTTCGGCTTGCTTCGGATCCAAAAGCGATGGTGTGCCGCCGCCGAAATAGACGGTATCAACCTGGCCGCCCGCTGACGCAGGCGGTTCTGACAGGATCTCGCGGCACAAGGCATCGACGTAACGCTGGACCGAAGCCTGGTCGCGAAATACATCGGTCGCGAAATCGCAGTAGGAGCACCGCGACTTGCAAAACGGGATGTGAAGATAAACTCCAGCGGATGAACCCAGTTTGACTTTTGATGCTTCCGTGAACATTCTTCTTTCTGACAGCGTAATCATCGATATCAGCAATGGAACAGATATCTTACTATGTGACCGCCGCCGCGTTCACGACCGTTATTGTTTGCTGGTTCATTTTCGCCGGGCTGTTCATCTTTAAGAAGAAGCCGGAGAAGGCCCCAGATGCCGTAAAGGCCCCAAAGTCGTGGCTCGGCCTCGGGCTGCAGGGCATCAGTTACGCGTTCGTCTGGGCCCTGCAGCGGCAACCGTTGTTCTCGTCGTTTACGGGCGAATATTATTGGCTGAATATCGCGGCCCAACTTGCGGCGATGGCGTTGTCGATCAGTTGTGTCATTCTGACAATGTCCGCAATTCGCGAACTTGGCAAACAATGGAGCCTGCAGGCAAGGCTGGTCGAAGGCCACAACCTGATCACATCGGGCCCATATAGCCTTGTCCGCCACCCGATCTACACCGCAATGCTCGGAAAGCTGATCGCGACCGGCATCGTTCTAAGCTATTGGTTCGTACTTGTACCCGCGGTCGCGGTCTTTCTGATCGGAACGTACATCCGCACGCGATTTGAAGAAAGGCTATTAAGCGATGCCTTTGGCCAGGAGTTTGAACGCTGGAAGGCAAAAGTACCGGGATTGATACCAACATTCCGCGGATAACTCAAGAGGAAAGCCTTTTTTCAAGTGAAGTTTCCCATATCCCTTCCAGCTCCATTACAGACTGTGAGACCGCATCCTCGCCGTCGATCGCTATCTTCAGCATATCGTTTCCGACCGTTCCGATTACCTCGAAAGGGCAGTCGCCCACTGCCTGTCGGATCTTTTCAAGATCCTCAGGTGCAAAGGTGATAACAACTCGCGAAGGCGATTCACCGAAAAGCAATGCCTGTGCGGAGAGTCCGTTTGCTTGCAGGTCGATCGTCGCCCCAACAGCCTCGCGGCCGAGCGACGAGAAACATGATTCAGCCAAAGCGACCGCCAAACCGCCGTCTGAACAGTCATGCGCCGACTGCACCAACATCTCGTCCGCCAATTTGAGCAGCGCGTCCTGGACCTGTTTTTCAAGTGCCAGATCAAGCTGAGGGACGCGGCCGTTTTCGATCAATTCTTCTGTCGATAGGCCCAGCACTGTTTGGGCGTACTCGCTGACGGAAAGATCGTCTTTCGTCGTTCCCAAAATTGCGATGACATCGCCTTCGTTCTTAAATCCCTGGGTGATTATCTTTCGCGTGTCGTCGATAAGTCCGACCATCCCGATCGTCGGCGTCGGCAAAATGCCGCGGCCTTCGGTCTCGTTATAGAAAGATACGTTGCCGGAAACAACCGGTGTTTCAAATACATTGCACGCCTCGGCCATGCCGTCGATCACGTCCGAGAACGAACGCATTACTTCCGGCCGTTCGGGCGAGGCAAAATTCAGGCAATTGGTTACAGCGATCGGCTTGGCACCGACACAGGCAACATTTCGAGCAGCCTCGGCAACCGCTAGTTTCGCTCCCTCTTTAGCATTGACCGCGACATAACGGCCCGGGCCGTCCAGGCACATCGCTATCGCGCGGCGCGTCTCCTTTACACGGATCACCGCCGCGTCAGAACCCGGCAAAACGGCCGTATTTGTACGCACCATCGAATCATATTGCTCGTAAACCCAATGCTTCGAACAAATATTCGGCGCGGCCAACAGTTGCTTCAATGCCGCAGCCAAGTCAGTACCACCCGCGTCAGCGGGTGGGTTCTTTTTCAACGCCGCAGCCAAGTCAGTGCCACCTGCGTCAGCGGGTGGGTTCTTCTCGCCGGCCAAGTCAGTACCACCTGCGTTAGCGGGTGGGTTCTTCTCGCCGGTCGGTGATAAGGACGCATCTGCGTTAGCGGAAGCATTCTTCCCGCCCACTGATGATAAGAACCCACCCGCTAACGCAAGTGGTTCTGACATCGGGCGTTGATATTTTGGGGCTTCATCGGTCAGCGCAAGAACGGGCAGGTCTGCTTCGAGTTTGCCGTTGTGCATGATGCGGAGACGGTCGCCCTCGACCACTTTCCCGATGACCACGGCATCAAGGTCCCATTTGTTAAAGATCTCGACCAATTCTTTTTCGCGGCCTTGCCGTGCAACGATCAGCATGCGCTCCTGCGATTCCGAGAGCATCATCTCGTATGCCGTCATGCCGGTCTCACGCTGCGGAACAAGAGTAAGGTCAAGGTCGAGGCCCGTTCCCGCCCGGGCCGCCATCTCGACCGAAGATGAGGTCAGCCCGGCCGCACCCATATCTTGAATGCCCGCGATAGCACCGCTTCGCATAGCCTCGAGGCATGCCTCGAGCAAAAGCTTTTCAAGGAAAGGATCGCCAACCTGAACGGTTGGACGCTTTTCGAGCGCATCCTCGTCGAACTCCGCCGACGCCATCGTCGCACCATGAATACCATCCCGTCCGGTCTTTGCGCCGACGTAGAGAACGGGGTTTCCTACACCTTCTGCCTTGCCGAAAAAGATCTGGTCTTTTCTGACAACACCAAGCGCAAATGCGTTTACCAACGGGTTGAGGCTGTACGATTCATCAAATACGACCTCGCCTCCAACCGTCGGCACGCCGAAACAGTTTCCGTAATGCCCAATGCCCTCGACACAGCCTCGGAGGATAGCGCGATTACGGTTGATCGTGTCCGACAAACTTAAGTTTGTCGCTTCCGGCCCGTCAGTGTCCGGCGAACTTAAATTTGCCGCTTCTCCTGATGTCTCGGGGCTCGACAAACTAAAGTTTGTCGGACTTATGGGGCCAAAACGCAGTGAGTTCATCGCCGCGACCGGCCGGGCGCCCATCGTGAAAACATCGCGCAGGATTCCGCCGACACCGGTCGCGGCACCCTGAAACGGCTCGATAAAACTTGGATGATTGTGCGATTCGACCTTAAAGGCCACGCACCAATCATCGCCGATATCGACCACGCCGGCGTTCTCGCCCGGCGGCACTATCACCCGCGGGCCGGTCGTCGGCAGCCGCTTTAGATGGACACGGGACGATTTATACGAACAGTGCTCTGACCACATCACGCTGAAAATGCCAAGTTCTGTCAAATTCGGCTCGCGGCCCAGTATCTGTTTGATCTTCTCGTATTCTTCAGGCGTGAGATTATGCTGCGCGATGAGTTCTGGCGTGGTAGCTGTTCCGTTCATCTTCTGTTAACTTCCCGGGTCAAAAACGAAACAGACATTTTAGCTTTTTTGAAGATGAATGTCGATTTTGGCTCCTAATGGCGGCGTGAAATATGCGATAATAGGTTGGTATATGATCGACTCAAACCTTTCAGCTGCCATCGAACGTCATCCGCAAAAACTGAGCGGGGCGTGGATATTTAGGGGCACCCGCGTGCCCCTATCCGCATTGTTTGAAAATCTCAAGTATGGCGCCTCGATCGACGAATTTCTGGAATGGTTTCCAGGTGTACGACGCGAACAGGTCGTCGCCGTTCTAGATCACGAACTCGCGACGCTGAGCGAAATGGCCGAAGTATGAAAATACTCTTCGATCCCGATCCCGTGAACGCGTTCGACTACGGCAATGCCGGTGCGCCCATCGCGGCCCAATCTTCTTTGGCTGGGCCATATACGCCCGGAACGGGTAATCCTGCCTGCCGCATGAGGACGGTCATTTGGCCGCGATGATGCGCTTGATGGGCTATGAGATAAAACAGCGTCAATCCGCGGGCCCATGTTTCGCCGTACATACTATCTTCCTGGAGCAGGGTTTCGTCGGTCCAGTTGGCGTTTATCTCGTCAGTTACCGACTTTGCGGCCTTTTGGTAAGCCGCGGCGATCTCATCGGCGTCATTTGGACACTCCGCGTCGTGCGACGGGCCGTCGATCTTCAGCCCGACCTGCCCAAGCATTTCGCGAAGCGTCTGCGTCAAGTGCCAGCCTAAAAAGCCAAGGGTTCGTCCGTCATCCGTAACTTTCTGCCCCAGCGATTCGTTGGTCAATGTATTAAGGGCCTTGCCCGTCATTTCTGCCTCGTAGGCCCAATCTTTTTGAAAATCTTCAATTCTTCGCAGCATCGATTATTTTCTCCTCTTGTTCGGTCAATGGATATATGTTGCGTAGATGAAACTACACGATCGCGTTTTCGATGTCAAGGAAAGATGGGTGGAGGATCACGGCACGGCCGTCACGACGGGCCCGTCCGCTGTGAGAAGCTTGTTGAGCTCGATGCGCACGTCCTCAGGCTTGACCTTGCCCTGCCGGAAATAGGCAACCGCGCCCTTTGGATCGTAAATAACGGTCAGCGGCAAGGCACCCGCCCATTCCTTTGAAACCGCGGCGATAGCTGCCTCTTCGTCCGGTGTGACAAGCAGATACGTTGGCATCTTCGCCTTCATCTCGAATAGAAACTTCGGCACACCGGCCGTCAGTTCTTCCTGCTCATCCAGTGAAACAGTGATGAAGTCGATCTTTCCCTTAAACTCGCCGTCGAGTTTTACCAGGTCAGGAAACTCTTCCCGGCACGGGCCGCACCATGTGGCCCAGAAATTGATCATCAGTGGTTTGCCGTTCGGGACAAGTATCTTGCGAAATGCCAGATCGTCCACGAGCGTGACCGTTGGAGCATCGGGCGGCAATACAGCTTTGACAGGCGCCGCTTTAGACACAGGTGCCCTTGACGGCTGTTTAACGGGCCGTTTCGTCTGGCCAAAGGCCGTCGCGGAAAGTACGAGGACAAAGACCCATCCCGCGACGGCCGTTTTCGTGCCGTTTGAACTGAAACTGAAGTTGTACATCATCAGGTATTAATTGCTTTCGCCCGTCTTTTTTATGGTACAGCCAAACGCATTAGCACGCGTTTTCGCTATCGGCTTTCCGGCAAGCGACGAATCGAACGCGGTCTTAAGATACTGTTCGGTAATATTCTTGCCGCTTCGGTCGTTGTCGATCGCACCGTGATAAAGAAGTACGTTCTTCGCGTCCAGGTAATAGACCTCCGGCGTGACGCTGGCACCCCATTTGTCAGCAAGAACGTTGCCCTTGTCGATCAGGACCGGAAAATTATAGCCGAACTCTGCCTTGTTCGATCTTACCCAATTCAGGTCCTCGGTCGCATTCGAATTGATCCCAACGAATGCGATTCCCTTTGCCCGATATGCCGCCGCGATCTCATTGATCCTGTCCTTATACCCTTTGACCACGGGGCACTGGGCCGACAGCCATACGACCAGCGTTCCATTTTTGCCTTTAAGGTCGTTCAAGGACCTTGCCGCCCCGTCAGTATCGGCCAGTGAGAAATTCTCGACCGTTGCTCCGATCTCCAACCCGCCGCGGGCATCGATAGCCATTGGGTTTAAGACGAACACGAAACCCGCGATCAGCGTAAATAGGACCACTATCTTCAGCTTCATAGTTTCAGCTCCTTCTGTGCTAAATTTGCGGCTAAAAGACTATCAGCCAAGCGGAAAATTGCCAAGCCGCCGGTGGCCGTCATGCGCCGCCGGACCGCATGTTTCTGCTAGGATGCGGCGCACCGCCGTTCCGATGCCGAACCGGCCCATAAATTTTGCCTGGGCCGCCCCGCACTCCCTGGCGGCGGCATTTGCGGCCTTTCCAATGATATAATCCCTTACTGCGGCCAGCATGCCTGAGATCGGGGACAAACTTGCGCAGTACACCATAATATCCGCTATCGGTTCGGGCGGGATGGGAGATGTTTTCCTTGCGGAGGACACAAAACTCGGCCGCCGGACGGCCCTGAAATTCCTTTCCACCGAATTCGCGTCGGACCGCCAGCACCTGGAGCGGTTTTTCCGCGAGGCCCGTGCCTCATCATCGCTCAACCATCCGAACATCTGCACTATTTATGAGATAAACGACTCGGTCGATCCGCCGTTCATCGCAATGGAATTCGTCGAGGGTGAAACCGTTGCGAAGATGATAGTTCGGCGCCGGCGCACCATTGCCGAATCGCTCGAAATCGTTGTTCAGGCGGCAGACGCACTTGCCGAGGCGCACGCGAACGGGGTCATTCACCGCGATGTGAAACCCGCCAACATCATTGTCAATACGCGAGGCCGAGTGAAGATATTGGATTTTGGTCTTGCGAAGCGCGTTTTTGCCTCTGGCGACCCGGCCGCCGCTCAGTTCACTACGCACGCAGGCGTCGTGCTTGGCACCGCTTCTTATATGGCGCCTGAGCAGGCCCGCGGGCTTGAGGTCGATCATCGTTCGGATATTTGGAGCCTAGGAGTATGCCTCTATGAAATGCTGACGGGAACCGTTCCCTTCAAAGGGGAAACTGCGGCGGATACGTTTGCGTTGATCCTAACACGGGAGCCATTGCCTCCGTCCGCCTTCGTTCCCGAGGTCTCGGCGGAGCTCGACGCTGTGGTCCTGCAAACGCTTAAACGCAAGCGCGAAGACCGGTTTCAGTCTGTTGAAGAATTCGCGGCCAGGATCAAGACGATCGGCGCATTCTACAATGAGATAGACACCCACCGGACCAACGGGCCGATCTCTGATGAGCCGACGGAGGTATTCGCAACCGCACCGACCGAGCACAATCCGGCGCTGGCAACCGAAGAGGAGGTCGCGCGCAAAAGCAATCCGAACAACCTGACAGCGACCTTCGAACGCATCATTGGCCGCGAAAACGATATTGCCTTGCTGTGCGAACTCCTTCTCGAACCCGGGACGCGGCTTGTGACACTGACCGGTATCGGCGGGACCGGCAAGACGACGCTTTCGAGGGCGGTGGCCGGCCGTGTGCTGCCGAAATTCAAGGACGGCGTGTTTTTCATCGAGATGGCCGATGTGTCGCGGCCCGAGGTCGTTGCCGCGACAATTGCCCAGCCGCTCGGTATAAAAGAAGAGGCCGGGCGTCCGGTGATCGACCTGTTGAAAGACCATCTCTCGAATAAGGAGATGCTCCTTGTCATCGACAATTTTGAGCAGGTCATCGATGCGGCCCCGCAGATAGCGGCGCTATTGACAGATACGGCAACGCTCAAGGTATTGGTTACAAGCCGTGAACTGCTGCGGCTGACCGCTGAGGTCGAGTATCAGGTCCCGCCGCTGAGCCTGCCTGAGACCAAGGGCAAGCCGTTCGAGGAGCTGCGCGAGAACGAGGCGATAATGCTTTTTGCCGAACGGGCCAGTGCGGCGAGGCCGACATTTGCGGTGACGCGCGAGAATATCACCGACGTTGCCGCGATCTGCGCCCGGCTCGATGGCCTTCCGCTTGCTATCGAACTTGCTGCGGCCCGTGCAAAGATACTCTCACCCGCCGCGATACTTTCCAAACTTGAAAATCGGCTTAACCTGCTGACCGGCGGCGCGCGCGATCTGCCGGAGCGGCAAAAAACAATGCGCGGGGCCGTAATGTGGAGCTATGATCTGCTAAATGAGGACGAAAGGCAGGTCTTTGGTGAGCTTTCCGTTTTCTCCGGCGGTTTTCGGCTGGACTCGGCGGAATATGTTTGCGGCCGCTCCGAAGGCCGGCTTTCCACCGAACTCCTCGACATTCTTGCGTCGCTTATCGATAAAAGCCTTATCATCCGGAAAGAACTGCCGGACGGAGAATCTCGGTTTCGGATGCTTGAGGTCGTGCGCGAACTTGCGTTGGAAACCCTGGCCGAACGCGGACGGATTGACGAGATACGGCGGCGACACGCTGGATTCTTTACAGACCTGGGCGCGACCGCCGAGCCGCTGCTTCAGTCAGCGGAATCGGCGGTTTGGCTTTCGCGGCTGGAAGAAGAGCACGACAATCTGCGGGCCGCAATGGATTGGGGCCTGGTGCACGAACCGGAAATGGCGGTCCGGCTTGCTGTTTCAGTACGCAACTACTGGCTTGTTCACAGCCATCTTACAGAAGGTTTCGGCTGGCTTAAGGCCGCGTCGGAAACCGGCTTTGACCCGCCGCCGCAGCTAAAATTCAAACTTCTCAACGGCCTCGGCCTTGCCGCCCGGTTTCGCGGCGATCTGGCGACGGCACGGCAGGCCTATGAGGCGGGCCTTGCAGCGGGCGAGGAAGCCGGTGACAGACAAGGTACCGCGCTGTCGAACCGCGGACTCGGGCTGGTTGCGATGCAGCAGGGCGACCACGCGGCTGCCCGCATCTATTTTGATGCCGGACTGGCTATCAGCCGAGAGCTGGAAGATAAATACGGCGTCGCGATGTCGCTGAGCTTTCTCGGCGATCTTGCACGTACAGAAGACCGCTACGCAGACGCAAAGCCGATGTTCGAGGAAGCGGTCGAGCTCTTCCGCCTTCTCGAAAACAAAACCGCGGTCAGCGATGCACTGAATAACCTTGGCGCCGCCGAATATTGCCTGGGCGATACGGCCCGCGCTGCCGCCCATTTTGGCGAGGCCCTTCGCTCGGCACATCAACTTTCAAACCGGATCACGATCTCGTGCTCTATGGACGGCCTGGCGGCGATCGCAACCGGATCGGCGAACGCGGCGGAAGCAGCACGTATGTCCGCTGCGGCTGACCGGTTACGCGAGATGGTCGGCTATAAGATCGAGCCTGCCGAGGCCAAACTCCGCGAGCGATACCGATCGCACCTGACTGCCGAGATATCTGAAGATGAAATTGTCCGTCTAACAGCCGAAGGCCGCTCATGGGCGCTGGAGTCAGCGGTTAAAAAAGCACTCGTCTTCGCGGGCCCGGACTCATCACAAAGGGCCGAAGGCCCAACTAAAGACCAGGCTGCCACCAGTACACTCGGCCCTGGAGGTGATCTTTGACAATAAATAAAATTGTACAGATACTTGTTTGAGAGAGCTTATCGCGTCCAACATGGCAGAATCCTATGGCAACTCAATACAAACCATGCCCCGCTTGCGGAACGCAGAACCCCGGCATCAACGTTCGCTGCACGAACTGCGGTACCGTCATGCCCGTCAGCCCAATGCCGATGCAGCATGTGCCGCGTCCCGCTGGGGCCGCGCCGGCCGGCGCCGACAAAAAGATCGCCGCCGGGATTTGCGGAATTGTCCTCGGCGGTCTTGGCATTCACAAATTTATTCTTGGCTATACGCAAGAAGGAGTTATCCTTCTATCGGTCTACCTTGTTTCGCTTATCCTCGCCATTGTGACCTGCGGCATCGCGACGCCTCTTGTCATAATCCCGTCCGTTATTGGCATTATTGAGGGCATTATCTATCTCACGAAATCGGACGAAGAATTTGTTCAGACCTATATTTTGAACAAAAAACCCTGGTTCTAGTTCAAACGTGTTCACTGGAATTATCGAAGAACTCGGCACTATCAGCTCAAGAACTGAATTTGGCGGTGGTGCAAGGATCGACGTTTCTGCTTCGACCGTGACCGGCGGGACAGTCGATGGCGATTCGATTGCCGTGAACGGCGTTTGCCTGACGGCGCTCGATATTCGGCCGGATGGATTTTCGGCTGATCTGTCGCAGGAAACCCTTGATCGTTCGACGCTTTCGCGGCTCGGCGTGGGGTCAAATGTCAATCTGGAGCGCGCCGTTACGCCTTCGACACGGCTTGGCGGACATATCGTTCAAGGCCATGTTGATGGCCGCGGGAAATTCATTTCGGCAGTTGAAAGCGGCGGTTTCTGGACCGTAACGATCGGCTTTCCACCCGAGATGGCTCGGTATTTCGTTTACAAAGGTTCGGTCGCGGTCGAAGGCATTAGCCTGACCATCGCAAAACTTGATGAAGCTGGTTTTGAGATAGCGGTGATCCCAAAAACGTGGGAGGTGACAAACCTTTCAACCTTGCGGCCCGGCGACGAGGTCAACCTGGAGGCGGACATCATCGCCAAATACGTCGAACGGATGATGCTTCTTGGGCAAGAGGAAACCGGCGGGATCACGATGGAAAAGTTGAAAGGTGCGGGTTTCGCGTAATTAGTTCCTGGGACCGATACCGGCGTATTCGGCTCTCCTTCGTGAATTTTCGTGTTCTTGTTTCGTGTCTTTCGTGGTCCCGGTTTCCAATCTTGAACAACCTTAGGCGTTGCGGGCCTCACGAATTATTTCGGTAAATTGTCTCGCCCGTTCGGTCACGACCCGCGCATCTCCCGCACGTATCGCCTTTACATCCACAAGATCAGTTCCAACCCCGAGAGCGCTTGAACCCGCTTTGATAAAGTCAGCGGCCGTTTTGAGCGAGACGCCGCCCGTCGGGATAAATTTGA
>JADLDC010000166.1 GCA_020846885.1 Acidobacteriota bacterium
ATCTCGATGCGGGATTTGACGCGAATACCGTAACCGTTGCCGGCTTTGGCCTGTCGGGCGAGCACGAAAAGGATTGGCTGATGCGCCGCGAAGCATTAAAGGTCAGCCAGGGAATGTTCCCGGAATACGTCGGCCTGAAATGTGTGGACGGGGCAGTGAGATTGTTTGACGGCCAGTCCGTTTCCTTGCGTGACGAGACGCCGACCGTCTCGCTAACCGCTGATAACCTTGAAAAATATTATCCAAAAAAGGACGGCGTTTGGACGCCCGACCTTAAAGCGATCGCAGCGATCCCGACCCGCGGGACGTGCACAAAAGTCTAAGGGGATAAGTTCGAAAATCATTCGGAGGACCTGATGAAAAATCCAGCAGTACATATTATAAAACGAGCGGCATCCCTTGCGGCGATCGCCGTCATCTTTGCATTTGCAGCATTCGGACAGTCGAATACCGGTTCGATCACCGGCGTCATTACCGACCAGAACGGCGCGATCGTCCCGAATGCCACGGTCACGGTCACCAACCAGGGCACGAACGAGAAACGCACGGTACAGGCGGATAACGCCGGCCGCTATGAGGCCCCGTCGCTTTCGACGGGAGTGTACTCGATCGAGGCTTCTGCCAGCGGTTTCCAGGCGACCACGGTCAAAGACCTTCGCCTTGCGGTAGGCGAAAAGGCTCGTGCCGACGTCGCACTGTCCGTTTCGGGCGTCGCGGTCACGGTGGATGTGGTGAACCAGACCCGTGTCGATACAGAATCGCCAACCATCGGCGATACTATCGCAACCGCGCGCATTCAGGACAATCCCGTCAACGGGCGTGATTTTACCCAGCTTCTCGCGACCGTTCCCGGTTCGGTACAGACGACAAATCAGTTCCAGACCAGCATAAACGGCATTCCGTCAACATTCGGCGGATCGAGTGTTTTGGTTGACGGCATCGATGCCGGACGCGTGGACCTTAACGGTACCTCGAACGTGCTTGGCCGTGTCGAGTCACGCGTGAACCGTGTTTCGATGGACAGCATTCAGGAAGTGCAGGTGCTCGAACAGAACTACTCTGCCCAATACGGCGACGCGATCGGCGCGGTCATAAATCCGATCACGAAATCAGGTACGAATAACCTGCACGGCAGCGTCTTCGAATTTTTCCGCAATGAAGCGCTCGATTCCGAGGATTACTTCGCGGGCAAGCAGAAATTCCGCCTCAACCAGTTCGGCGGCAATCTGAGCGGCCCGATCATCAAGGACAAACTGTTCTTTTTCACCAACTATGAAGGCGTTCGGCAAGATCGCGGGATCCAGTTCAATTCGCTTGTCCCGACGGCGGTTTTCAGGTCCGAATTCGTGCCCGGTATCGCTCCGGTCCTCGCGACAATGCCGCTGCCGAACGCGGCCGAACCGGACCCTGATGTCAGCGACCCGGATAACGACGGCGTCGATGAATTAGGCCGCTTCATCGGCCAGCGTGTGGCCGAGCTAACCGAAAATACCGGCTCGGTAAAGATCGATTGGCTGCACACTGACAAGAGCCACTTCTCATTCCGATACAACATCAACGATTCGAATACCGATACGCCCTATGGAGTCGCCTCGGACCAGATCGCTCCGGCAAAGCTTCGCGTGCAGTTATTCAAGGCATCGCACAATTACGTGTTTTCGCCGACGTCGGTGAACGAGTTCGCGTTCGGGATCAATCACAACTACACTGATGTCACCGCGGGGCCGTCCACGCTCCCCCGGTTCGATCTTTCCTTCGTGAATCCGTTCTATGCGGTTCCAGGCCCTGCTCAATTCGATCAGGAACGGACCGGCATTGTTTATCACTTCCTTGACACTTTCAGCATAGTGAGCGGCGACCATTCGCTAAAGGCGGGTGTGGACATACGGCTTAACCGCCGTTCCGCCGAGTCCAGACAGCAGGAGACGGTACAGTTCTTCGGCCTGCAGGATTTTGCTAATAACGCTCCGTTCGTTCTTTCGCGTCAGGGCCATCCAAAGCTTGATTACGCGAACGAGAATTTTGGCTTGTTCGTCCAGGACGACTGGAAAGCTCACCCGCGGCTCACGCTGAATCTCGGGCTTCGTTACGACGTCAGCACCGTGTCGCGCGAGGAAGAAGGCCGGCTGCAGAACTTCGATCTTGTCACCAAGACCTTCTCGCCGCTCGGAGAAAAGGTCTATAACATTGACAAGAACAATTTCGGCCCGAGGCTCGGTTTTGCGTTCGACGTTTTCGGGACGCAGAAGACCGTGCTTCGCGGCGGCTACGGCATATTCTACAACCGGGAACTTCCCGCAAGCTGGGGATCGCCCCAGGCGAACACTTATCCGTCCCAATCGGTCGACGTGTTCCAGTGGCTCGGCGGGGTGTTCGGCGGCACGTGCGACGGCGGGTCCACATTTCAGTATCCGATCGATCCGCGGGTGTTCAACTGCGGGGTGAACGCGGCCTTCGCGATCGAGCGTGACCTGAACACGACGATGGCCCAGCACTGGTCGCTCAACGTCCAACAGGATGTAGGCTTTGGCGTCTTGACAGTTGGGTATGTGGGCAACCACGTCACGCACATCCTGACGGACGGCGTTGTCAGCCCGCGAAATGTAAATCGCCGCGATCCGGTATTCGGTGTCCGCCCGGACCCGAACTTTGGTGACATTTTTGTTGTGGGCGGCTACCCGAGTTCAAGCTACAACGGGATGCAGGTGAACTTTCGCCGCAACCTCTCAAAGGGTCTGCGGTTCAACGCCAACTATACGTGGTCGCACGCGATCGACAACATTGCCGGATTCTTCAAAGACTATCAAAACGAGAACGACATCAATGCCGACCGCGCCAGCGCCGATTCTGACGTGCGGCACAATTTCACGTTTGACGCAGGATACGAACTCCGCTTCCGCAACTGGTTCGGCGATGGGCCGGGCTGGCTGATCGACGGTTGGAATGTCAACACCATCGCTCAGGTCCGCAGCGGCCTTCCTGTAAACCCGACAGTGCAGGGCGGCATCTTCGGCGGCTTCTCGTTCCGGCCGAACCTGGTCCCGAACGTTGATGTTCGCTGCCCGAACTATTCACTTCCGACGTGCCAGTTCAACGCCGCCGCGTTCACGATCCCGCCGGCGGGCCAGTTCGGCAACGCGGGCCGCAACATCCTGCGCGGCCCCGGCTTTTCGCAGATCGACCTTTCGTTCGGAAAGAATACGCGGATAACAGAGAATACGTCGCTGCAGCTTCGCCTGGAGATCTTCAATATATTTGACCGGGCAAACTTTGCCGATCCGTCGGGCGGCCTCTCGTGCGGCGGGGCGGTCGGCGTTTGCGGAAATTTCGGCGAGAGCTTATCCACTGTCGGCAATCAACTCGGCGGGCTCCTGGGTTTCGGCGGGCCGCGGCAGATGCAGCTTTCCGCACGATTTAACTTCTAGGCCGTTTTATCGAACTGGGGTGGGCCAGCAACACGTTGAGAGAAAGGATGAAGAAGACAAGTAATTTCGCAGTCGTTATTATTCTGTCCGTATTCATCCTTTCGCTTGATGTGCCTGGGCAAAAGCTGCCCGCAAGTTCGATCAAGACGATCTATGTGATCCCATCGTCACATTACGACTTTGGATTTGTCGAGCCGCCGAACGCTATACGCGAACGCGCTGCCCGGCATATTGACGAGGTCATTCGCGTTGCCGAAAGCGACAAGGATCTTCGCTGGACCATCGAGAGCGTTTGGCAGATCAATGAATGGCTCAAGCGTCAGAAAAAGCCCGCGAGCGTTCTGCCGAAGGACAAGGAAAAGATCGCCCGGCTGATGAATTTGATCAAGTCCGGGCAGATCGCCGTCTCAACCGCCTGGGGCAGCATGCACACGGATTACATGGGTGCAGAGGAACTGAACCGGCTCGCTTACGCATACACGGCATTGCACAAAACGTACGGCATCTTTTCGGAGATGGCGTATATGAACGACGTGCCCGGCCACCCGATGCCGGTCGCGTCCGTGCTGGCTGACAGCGGGACGAAGTATCTCGTCACCGGTGCAAATACTTTC
>JADLDC010000167.1 GCA_020846885.1 Acidobacteriota bacterium
ATCGCCTTCGATGGTGCAGAGGGCGAAGACGGCGTAAATACCGTAAAGCTCGATGATCTGAGAAAGCTGATCCATAGGTGCGGACCTAAACAAGATCCGGCGGGTAAATAAAAAGAGTAGCTTTCACAGGCCTAGCAGTCAAACAAATTTCATCCGGCGTCCATTCTTGACAAGATCGCCGCGGCGCCTGCGAGCCTTTGGCCAGGGATGCAAGATCGCGGTTGACACTTTTGCCACGCTGGCTAATAATCGCGGTAGTTTAGAAAGATCGAACGCAATAATTATTCAGAATGGCTGAAAACCGCGGTCAAGATCGGATCACTTTCGGTGTCGAGGTATCGTCATCAGCACTTAACGGCGTTTATTTGGACGAAGGCGGGACGATCGCTCGGACATACCGAAAAGATTTTGACCCGTCGGCGAACACCGTTGAGCAGATAGTCGCGCTCGTCGCGGAAGTAAAGGGCGATCTCGACCGCCTTGACTGCCTCGGGATAGCCGTCCCGGGCCTTGTCCACGGTGCCACCAGAAAAGTTGCCTATTCGGCCAGCATGCCCGCACATACCGAGGTTGACCTGGCCCATGATGTTGCTCAGGCCACCGGGCTAAAGACAACACTGGAAAACGACGCCAACGCGGCCGCATATGGTGAATTTCGGCTCGGCGCGGGCCGGAACAGCCGCGACCTCTTTTACGCGACCTTGGGCGCGGGCGTCGGCGGCGCCTTTATTTTCGGCGGCTCGATCTGGCGTGGAAAGGCGGGGTTTGCCGGTGAATTTGGCTACGTGTCCATAAACGCCGAAGGGATGCGGCTTGAGGATGTGGCTTCTTCGGCCAATATCGTTCGCCGGACCCAAAACCGCATGCGGCAGGACAATACGTCTTCGCTCAGCGGGTTGGATGAAAAGCGGCTGAAGCTTTCTGACATACTTTCGGCTGCCCAGACCGAGGACGATCTCGCTCAGATGATGCTCGAGCGAACCGGCGAATATGTAGGAACAGCCGTTGCCAGTGTGATCAATTTATTGAATATCGAGACGATAGTGCTTGGCGGAGAGCTTATGGAAGCCGGGCACTACGTTCTTGAATCAGTGATCGGCCGAGCAAAGGAATTGTCCTTTGCACCATCATTTGCGGGAACCCATATTCTTTCGGGAACTTTGGGCAGAAACGCCGCGGCGGCCGGGGCCGCCCTGCTTGCATGCTCGGACCGCGGCGAGATTGGTGCCGAATATTAATTTCTTTAATTAGGCACGCTGATGCCTCGCGGTTTGCTTGGGTTGCCCAATATCTCTATTTTTATATTAGACCTCAACGGGATTTGCGGATTTCCGTGAATTTTGTAATATTGGGACAAGTTTACGGTAATCTTTAGACAACTCGTACAACTCGTTTTCGCCGGCTTTGGAAGTCTTGAGGCGCCAAGGTTTTCGGCGAAGCACAGGTTTTCCGTGATATGCCTCGCGCACGAGAGTTTTTACGATGGCACAATTCTTTAGCAAAAGTGCGAACAATATAGCCAGGATCTCGATGCTGGCAGTAGCCGTGCTGGCAGGGACGGCTTTTTTCGTGTACACCCAGGTGGCACGTTCGTCATATCTGACGGGACGGTACCTTGAGCGTCAGCAGCCGGTTCAGTTCAGTCACAAACATCACGCCGGCGACGACGGCATTGACTGCCGGTATTGCCACTCGACGGTCGAAACAACGGCCACGGCGTCTATACCGCCCACGCAGACGTGCATGAATTGCCACAGCCAGATCTGGGCCGACAGCCCTTATCTTGAACCGGTCCGGGCAAGCTTCCGCGACAACAAGCCGATCGAATGGCAGCGTGTCCACGATCTGCCGGAGTTCGTCTATTTCAACCACAGTATCCACGTTGCCAAGGGCGTTGGCTGTTCGACGTGCCACGGGCAGGTTGACAATATGCCGGCTGTTTATCAGGAAAATACGCTACAGATGGAGTGGTGTCTCGCATGTCATCGCGAGCCCGAAAAATTCATCAGGCCGAAGTCCGAGATATACAACATGCAATGGGAAGACCGCGACCTGGAACCCGAAGAGCGGCTTGAACTGAAGGCGAAGTACAAGATCAGAAGCCGGGAAATGATGACGAGCTGCTCGATCTGTCATAGATAGAGATGATCGATGCGAAACGTGGCAAAGGCACTTTGCGGCGTTTGCGGCAATTCAAACTTAAGGAATCTTAAATGCTCACTCCTGAGAGTAAACAAAACTTTGCAAGTTTGCGTGACCAGATCCTTGGCCGAAGCGGCAAGGACTATTGGCGCAGCGTCGAGGAATTTGCGGATACGCCTGAATTCGAGGAATTCGTAAAGCGGGAATATCCCGCACATGGCCAGGAGTGGAATGACCCCGTGACCCGCCGAAGTTTTATAAAGGTGATGGGGGCAACGCTTGCACTGGCCGGATTGAGCGGATGTGTTATTCAGCCGCCGGAGAAGATCGTTCCGCGTGTTCGCGAATCTGAAGACATGCTGCCGGGCAAGCCGCGATTCTTTGCGACCGCGATGCCGCTGAGCGGGACGTCGTTGGGCCTGCTTGGGCGGTCGTACGAAGGGCGTCCGACCAAGATCGAGGGCAACCCTGACCATCCGCAAAGCCTTGGAGCAACGGACTTTCGGGCACAAGGGTCGCTTCTGGACATGTATGATCCGGACCGGTCGCAGGTGATCCTTTATCGCGGAACACAGCGGTCGTGGCTCGATTTTACGAACACGTTCCGTGCGGCGATCGCCGAAAACTCCGCAGATGGCGGGGCCGGCGTCAGAGTGTTGACCCAGACCATCACCTCGCCGACCTTCCTGGCCCAGATGAAGCAGCTTCAAACCGAGTTGCCGAACGCTAAATGGGTACAGTACGAGCCTCTTAATCAGGACAATGCGATCTCGGGTGCCCGGATGGCGTTTGGCTCGCCGGCCCATGCGGTTTACCGGTTTGACAAGGCCGATCGCGTGTTGTTATTGGATGCGGATATCTTCTCAGGCTTTAATCCGCGGTATATGAATGACGCGATAAAGACGCGGCATTCCAAAGCGGCGTCGGAAATGAGCCGCCTTTACGTTATCGAGACAACGCCGACGCTTGCCGGAGCAAAGGCAGACCATCGACTTGCGGTCAAGCCGAGCCAGATGGCCGAAATAGCGAAGGCCATTGGGCAGGCACTTGGCGTTTCAGGCGCGAACTCGACGCTGACGGAGCATTCTGCGTGGATAACGGCCCTGGCCAAAGACCTTAACGCCCACCGCGGCAGGTCGCTGGTTGTGGCGGGCGATAACCAGCCGCCGGTTGTTCACGCCCTTGCAAATGCCATGAACGCCGCGCTCGGAAATGTCGGGCAGACCGTCGTTTACACTGATCCGCTTTCGCCCTATGAGAAGACTCAGGTCGAACAGCTGGGCGAACTTATCGCCGATATCGATGCGGGCCGCGTGAAGACGCTGGTAATTTTGGGTGGAAATCCGGTCTATGACACTCCCGCGGACTTGAAGTTGGATGCTGAGAGGATGAATAAGATCCCGCTCCGGGTCCACCTTGGCACGCACGTGGACGAAACCGCCGAATATTGCCATTGGCATGTGCCGGGCAACCATTATCTTGAGATATGGAGTGACGGGAGGGCGTTCGACGGTACCATCACGCTTACGCAGCCTTTGATCGAGCCTCTTTACGCCGGAAAGAGCATTCACCAGATGGTGCAGCTTTTCTTCCGCGAGAACTTTGATAAGAAGGACCTGGATATCGTCAAGGGCTATTGGCAGACGCAGACGCTCGCACCCGCAACGACGCCTGTTCCGGCGGCCCTGCCCGCGGGAGCGGCCCCTGCCGCTTCGGGTGCAGATCAGCAGTCGGCCAGATCAGCGGCAAAGCCAACCCCGACACCTGATGCAGGCCGGGAAACGATCACGATAGCCGAGCGTCCGTCGGCGCCGTCGGCACCGCGTACGTTCGAGGACAACTGGCGCCGTGCCGTGCACGACGGATTTATCGCAAACACCGCGCTGCCGGCAAGATCTCTTTCGGTGAGCACGGCCTTTCTCGCACAGCCCGAGATCAAGCCGGCGGGCACGGGGATCGAGATATCGGTCAGGCCGGATCCCAGCATCTACGACGGCCGGTTCGCCAACAACGGATGGCTGCAGGAACTGCCTAATCCGCTGACCAAGATAACGTGGGAAAACGTCGCGCTGGTGAGCCCGAACACGGCCGCGAAACTAGGCTTTAACCAGGGCAACGATAAGCGCGAGATATCTGGCGGCGAACGCGGCCTTGCGTTCGTTAACACCCGCGGAAACAACATGACGGCTGATCTGGTAAAGCTTACCTATCAAGGCGGGACGATACAGAAGCCGGTACCGATGTGGATAATGCCGGGCCAGCCCGACGATGTCGTGACCATTTATATGGGCTATGGCCGGACGCGGGCCGGCCGGATCGGTACAGGCCTTGGCTACAACGCTTTTGACGTTCGCCGGTCGGATGCAATGAACTACGGCTTCGGTTCGCTTGCGGCAACAGGTGAAAAGACGACGGTCGTCACATCCCAGATCCATTTCAACATGGAAAACCGCGATCTTCTGCGGGTTCTTGATGCTGATGTGTTCGAGGCGACGCCGACGAAATGGGAACAGGAGAATATGTATCCGACGTCGATGTACAAATCGGCGTACGATGAGACGTATTCGGATTGGTATAAAACGCATAGCCGCTGGGCAATGACCATCGATCTGACATCGTGCGTTGGTTGTAATGCGTGCGTTGTCGCGTGCCAGGCGGAAAATAACATTCCGGTTGTTGGAAAGGATCAGGTCGAGCGTAACCGTGAAATGC
>JADLDC010000168.1 GCA_020846885.1 Acidobacteriota bacterium
CGGCGTGGGAACATTTCCTCAGGTCCGGTGTCTAACTGTATCGAACGGTTGGCACCGGGACTTGAAAAATGGAGGAACAATTCCCATGTTTGACAAAATGATCGTATCCGACGCCAACACGGCCGAGACCGGCGGCCGAAGCCGCTATTTCATCGTTTCTGGGCTTATCGTAGGTGCACTGTTCGTTTCAGCCGTCGTGCTCAGCATCTATGCTGTAAATCTCGATCTCGGCCCCGATGAATTCGAACTTTCGACGATGCTTGCTCCGGTTGAACCGGCGGAGGCGGAGCGGCCGAGAGAAGAGCCGCCAAGGAACCAGCAGTCCCGTCAAAGTGATTTGCCAAGCCGCATCCAGGACATGCTCAGGACAGACGAGTCGCCGCGAGAGATTCCCAATACCGTTTCGGTCGCACCGAACCAGAACATGGCGCGGCCCCGAGGCGAATTCATTATCCGCAGCTTCGATTCGGTTGGCACAGCGGCACCAGATGGAACAGGAAACCGTACCAACTCAGGCGGCACCACTACCGGCTCGTATGAAGCAGTGATCGCCTCGGCACCCGTAGCCGAAACGGTCCCGCCGCCGCCTCCCGCAGTCACAAAACCAAAAGTTCCACCGGTGGTCTCAAAAGGCGTCATCAACGGCACGGCCAGATCGCTTCCGCATCCGCTGTATCCACCCGCGGCAAAATTGATGGGTATTGAGGGGGCCGTAAGCGTTCAGGTGACGATCGATGAAAGCGGCAATGTTATTTCGGCGAGGGCCGTCAGCGGCCATCCGATGCTGAGGAAGGTTTCTGAAACTGCCGCCGCTGCCGCGAAGTTCCATCCGACCACTCTATCGGATGTGCCAGTGAAGGTAACTGGAGTGATCGTTTACAACTTCAAGCGGTAGGTCCATTGCACTTCAGCGGCGTTTCCCGGCTAGAAAGCCGATCAGGTCTTTGGCGTCCATGTCATACATCGGCACCGGGAAACGCTCTTGAAGTTCGTCGAACATCATTCCATCTATCAGGATCGGCTCATCTGATTTGATCGTGTGTTTCGGAAAAATAGCAAAATCGCCTTCTACCTTATCCGCTACTGCCAAATAATCCCGTCCGCTCAGCAAACCGGCCACAGCAACATCCCCGCCAAAATAGGTGTTCGGTACCGCAAGTACGTGGAGCTTCGTTCCATTAAGCCGATTGTATGCCTCGATCTGTTCCCTAAGGATCGGGGCAAACATCTCTCCTGTCAGTATCGTCCCAGTCCCGCTCGATTTAGCCGCCAGCGTCCCACATGCTTTAGCTTGCGGCTCTTGCTTCGGCCTGATCGCCGCCAAATGCGTCCGCACATCCACGCTCCCGGCCAAGTCATATGACGACGCTTGATAAACTCCCCTATTTCCCGATCTCAGCGTCTCCGCGTCTCCGCGTTTAAGGACCTTTTCAAATGAGTTCAAAAACGACCGGACCATCCCAACGCCGTCCTCGATCTGCGGATAATCGCCGTAATGCCTCCGGCTCGGAACATCCGTTCCCGCTTTTATATAGATCTCGTCACCCAAAAAAGCAAAGGTCTTGCCAAGCGTTCGGCGAAATTCCCTTTGAAGTTTTTCGACCTGTTTTATCGTCTGCCGGCAGAATTCGGGAGTGACCCGCGTCAAACGTTTGTCGGTGTTATATCGTGTCAGAGCAACCGGAACGACCGCGGTGCTTACGACCTTAGGATAATGTGCCGCAAGATCGCGAAGGGTTTTTTCAAGGATCACGCCGTCGTTAATTTCAGGGCATAGAACAACCTGCGCATGCAGTTCGATATCGTTATCCAAAAGCGTCTTTAGCTTTTCAGAAATGTCTGCCCGTTCTTCGGGAACGCCGAGCAGGTAAGCACGCGTTTTTAGATCGGTCGCGTGGATCGAAACATACTGCGGCGATAATCGCTGCTCGATTATCCTGTTCATTTCATCGGGCGTGATCGAAGAAAGCGTCGTGTAATTGCCGTAAAGAAATGAAAGCCTTATATCTTCGTCGCGAACAAAAAGCGATGGCCGCGCGTCGTCCGGATTGCCTTTGCAGAAGCAAAAAAGACATTCGTTAGCGCATTGCCGCGGAACGATCTGTTCGAAATTCAGCCCAAAGTCTTCACCTTCTTCGCGGTCAAATTCTATATCAAGCGTCTCGCCATTCTGCTTTTTGACGCGCAATGTAAGTTCGGTCTCACCGGCCGTTTGAAACCGAAAATCCAGATAATCACGCACCGAGCGGCCGTTTACCTTGACGATCCGGTCCGTTGGCTTTAACTCAAGCTCATCCGCAAGACTGCCCGGCGTCACCTCCGTTATGGTCACGCCCGGCCGCCTAAGCTGCGTTACTGCCGGTGTTACTGCAAATTCGTACATCTCTTAAAAATGCAGAAGCCCGCACGTAGTAAGGGCGTTCTTCCAAAGCAGAAGCCCGCACGAAGTAAGGGCGAATTCGCAATGTTGAATATATCGCCCTTACTAACGTGCGGGCTTCTGCAAATTTTAGATGCCCTTACTACGTGCGGGCTTCTGCAACCCTTTACCCGGCCGAAGCAGACTTCAGGTCGATCAGCGAATCGAGCGGCGTGTATTCAAGATTCTGCGACTCGGCAACCGCTTCGTATGTCAGTTTGCCGGCGTAAGTGTTCACGCCTTCCGCAAGGCCCCGATCCGCCTTTATCGCGGCCTCGAAACCCTTATTTGCAAGCTCGAGCGCATAAGGCAGCGTCGCGTTCGTCAGAGCAAACGTCGATGTGCGCGGCACAGCTCCCGGCATATTGGCGACGCAATAATGAAGGACGCCTTCTTCGTAGTAGGTCGGGTTCGAGTGCGTCGTCGCATGCGTCGTCTCAAAGCATCCGCCCTGATCGACGGCCACGTCAACGAGCACCGCTCCGTTCGGGATCAGATGCAGCATGTCGCGCGTGACCAGTTTCGGGGCAGCGGCACCAACGACCAGCACAGCGCCGATAACGAGATCGGCATGCGAGATCGCTTCCTCGATCGCATAGCGCGACGATGCAAGCGTTTGTACCTTTGATAGAAAAATATCGTCAAGCTGCCGAAGCCGGTCGAGGTTGCGGTCGATGATCGTCACCTTCGCTCCCAAACCAACAGCCATTTTCGCCGCTTCCGTGCCGACGATCCCGCCGCCGATTATGACAACATTCGCCGCCGGAACTCCGGGAACGCCGCCGAGCAAAATTCCGCGGCCGCCGTTCATTTTTTCAAGATATGTCGCTCCGACCTGCACCGACATGCGGCCCGCAACTTCGGACATCGGCGTCAGCAAAGGCAAGCGGCCCTGCTTGTCGGTGATCGTCTCGTAAGCAACGCCCGTAACCTTGCGCTCGAGCATCTGCTTTGTCAGTTCAAGCTCCGGCGCAAGATGCAGATATGTGAAAAGCAGCTGATTCTCACGCATCCGCGGATATTCCGGCGCGACCGGCTCTTTGACCTTTACGATCATATCGCCCGTAGCCCAGATCTCGTCCGCCGTGTCCAAGATCTCAGCACCGGCCTTAACGTATTGCTCGTCGGTAAACCCCGACCCTTCGCCCGCCGATTTCTGCACAAAAAGCTCATGCCCCGCATTTTCCAACGCCTGCACGCCCGCCGGCGTCAGCCCAACACGGTATTCGTTATCCTTTATCTCTTTCGGCAATCCGATCTTCATTAGTGGTCTCCAATTTTATATTTTGACATTAAGGCAAACAGCTATTCTACCTATTTTCAAGGATTTATTAAAGCGAGCCGAGCGATGCAAAAGCCCGCACGAAGTGAGGGCTCTCCTTATCGAGAGCAACAAACTAAAGTTTGTTGGACCAAGAGCCCGCACGTAGTATGCAAAAGCCCGCACGTAGTAAGGGCGATATGCGGCGCCTGGCACGCGAGCCGCGAATCGCCCGTACTTCGTGCGGGCTTTTGCATCAGGTATATTATGCTCGGCGCCGAGTATCGCCCTTACTTCGTGCGGGCTTTTGCATTTTTTTACATTGCGGCCTGGACCGCTCTGATCTCGCCGTAGCTATAATCATCACCGAGTGCAGTTTTGATCGGGCCGATCAATCCCGGCTCCTGGTTTTCTTCGATCGCTTTGCGAATTATCTCGATCTTTTCAAGCGGAACTATCTGGTCAAGCCGAAGCTCGCCGGTCGCGACAAAGCGGGCAAGATGGCCTTCGATCGTGCTTAGTCCGAGACCGCGAGATTGGGCGATCTCCTCCATCGATCTGCCATCGCGAAACATTTCGAGCGAGATGTGATAAGTATCCTTGCCGAACGCGTCGCGTTTTGTTCGTTGTTTGCGTTCGCGTTTTGGGGATCTTAGATCGATGCGTGAAACGAGTCCGTTTTTTTGGCAATAGTCCTTGATCGTCCGCAAAAAGTCGGCACCGTATTTTTCGAACTTCAGATCGCCGACGCCGGAGATCTTTCGCAATTCCCAATCGGCTTGCGGCAGATACGTCGCCATTTCGACAAGCGTCGCATCCGAAAAAACGACATACGGCGGCACGTTCTCGCTTTTTGCAAATCGTGTACGAATCTCCCGCAGATCGTCGAACAAAGCCTGAATATACGGAAGTGAAACCTCCGGAACGAGCTTTTTCTTTTTCTCTTCCCTGACCTTCGCTTTTATCAGCTTGACCGGTACTTTTCCGGCCAGCACGTCCATGCTTTTTTCAGTCAGCTTGATCAGCGGAAACTGGCCTTCGGTCTGGGCAAGAAATCCCTGAGCGATCAAGTCTTTGAAATATTCGAACCAGGCGTCTTTCGAAATATCCGCCCCGACGCCGTAGGTTTTTATATTCTTGTGCTCGTCGCGGATGCTTTGTGCCTGCGAGCCGCGAAGAAAATCGATCATGTAGTTGAGGCCAAAATTTTGTCCCGTGCGGTAAACTGCGCTCAGTGCTTTTTGGGCGATGATCGTTCCGTCGAATCGTTCAACGGTCGTTGTGCAATTGTCGCAATTGCCGCAGTCGTCCTTCAATTCTTCACTAAAATAATTGAGCAAAAACCGCCGCCGGCACGATCGGAGCTCGCCGAATTTGCCCATCTGATCGAGCTTTTTCAGCATAATCGCCGATTGCGACGCGTTCCCGTCAACTTCCGCAAAGCCTTTCAGCTTAATAACATCGGCCCAGCTAAAGAAGAGCAACGCTTCGCTCGCCAGCCCATCGCGCCCCGCGCGGCCCGTTTCCTGATAATAGCTTTCGATATTTTTCGGCAGGTCCATGTGGACGACAAACCGGACGTTCGATTTGTCGATGCCCATGCCAAACGCGATGGTCGCGACAATGATCTTCGTTTCATCGCGGAGAAACGAATTTTGATGCGTGTCGCGCATCTGTTTATCGAGCCCGGCATGATACGACAACGCGCTAAAACCTTCGTCGCGAAGGTCGGCCGCCAAAGCATCGACCGACGCACGGCTAAGGCAATAGATTATCCCGCTTTCGTCCTTTCGTTCCTCAAGAAAATCGAGCAGTTGGCCGAAAGAATCCCGTTTTGGCTCGACACGATAATTGATGTTCGGGCGGTTAAAACTCGAAACAAAAAGTTCGGCGTCGCCTATCTCTAATCGATCAAAAATGTCCTTGCGTACAAGCTTGTCGGCCGTTGCGGTAAGCGCGATAACCGGTATCCGCGGAAATTCCTTTTTCAGGACCGCGAGATTTAAATATTCCGGCCTGAAATCGTGTCCCCAGCTTGAAATGCAGTGCGCCTCATCGATCGCGAACAAAGAGATGTTCGTGCTGCGGATAAATTCCAAAAACTGATCGCCGCTCTGCAGCAAACGCTCCGGCGCGACATAAAGCAATTTCAACTTCCCGCTTCGAACATCCCGAAAAACCTCGACCTGTTCCGCCGCCGATTGAGTAGAATTCAAAAACGCCGCCTCAACACCATTAGCCTTTAACGCATCGACCTGATCTTTCATCAGCGCGATCAGCGGCGAGATCACCAGCGTCAATCCGTCCAGCATCAAAGCCGGTATCTGATAACATAGCGACTTCCCGCCGCCCGTCGGCATCAGCACAACACAATCCCGCCCATCCAAAACAGCCCCGATCGCCGCCTCTTGATTCATCCGAAATGAATCATAGCCAAACTGGTGTTTTAGAATTACGCGCGCCTTTTCGATGGTCATGCAAAGTATGTTGAAAAAGAAATAGTAATTTGGTTCGACCTGATCCTCAAGGCTGTGCACCTCAGAGAAGATTGACGGGATCATATCATTTATGCATACTTATATGCATGCGAACCACGGTAATAATTAAGGACGATATACTGCAGCAAGCCGTTGAAATGACCGGTATCCGCGAAAAGACGGCATTGTTACATGCCGGACTAGAGGCCCTAATTGAGAAGAAGGCTCGTGAGCGATTGATCGCGTTGGGCGGTTCAGCACCTGATTTTAAAGCTGGGAGACGACGAAGGCCAAGAAAATGATACTTGTTGATACGTCAGTCTGGGCAGATCACCTACGTGCCGCTGACGCAGATCTCAGCGCGCTGCTTGATCGCGGTGGTGTAGTCGTCCATCCTTTCGCGATCGAAGAACTCGCTTGCGGTTATCTTCCCCTAAGAAATGAATTCTTGACGATGCTGCACAAATTGCCTCAAGCCCCGCTGGCCTCACATCACGAAGTCCTTGCTCTCATTGCTAGCCATAAACTCTACGGAACCGGCCTGGGTTCCGTAGATGTACATCTCATCGCCTCTGCGATGCTCGGAAAGATCAGGATATGGAGCCGAGATAAGGCCTTGGCGCGAGAGGCTGAACGTCTGGGACTCGTCATCAATTAGTACATCGTTCTCATTTATTGAGCCTGCGTGGATGAGTGGAAAACTTATTTAGTTTTGTGAGTGTCCAAAAAACGAGGCGGCGTCCCGTCAGGTGGAATTTCGTTTCTCATTCTTTCAATCAAAGCTCAGTAAATGCTGGTCGCTCGTTTCCGACTCGATCTTACCGGCCTTTTTGAAGGTTTGAATGTTTCCCGGCAGGTTTACGGTCTTTCCGTTGAGGATCTCTTCGACCGTCAATATCTGGATCTTTGGATAATTCTTGTTCCAATGTTCCGAAAAGTAGAATTGCTCATTGAGAGCCTCCTGGACCATCGGCTTGGTTGGCGGTTCTAGAGTTAGAAAGACGCCGATCGCGGCTTTTTCGCGATTTACGACATGAGCCAGGTCGCGGACCTGGGCGACATTTACATGGCCGCTTTTTACCGAAACGATCACTTTTTTTGCCTTGCCCGACTTGTCGTCGACGAAAACCATCAGCCCGTCAATGCCGCTGTCGGCGCCTTTTTTGCCTTGCTTCTCGCCCTTCGCGGCGCCTAATGACCGAGCACCGATAAGCGGCAGTATCCACCATTGAAAATCGTAGCGGTCTGTATTGGCTAATTCGCGTGCGCCGTCAAGGTCTTCGGGCTGACCGATAACCCTGTAAGAAGCATTCACCACAGAGACACTGAGATCACTGAGGTCTTTTGATCGGCTTTTCTCCGTGCCCTCTGTGTCTCCGTGGTGAGTTTTCCGCGTTCCGGTCGGAACCATTCCAAAATTGTCGAGCAGCCGCAGCTTTTGCAGGCCGACACTCAGGTGCGTGATGTCGATCCCGATCCATTCCCGGTTCAGCTTCTGCGCCGCCGCGATGGTCGTCCCGCACCCGCAAAACGGATCGAGTACAACATCACCCTCATTCGACGACGCCGAAATTATGCGCTCGAGAAGCGCGACTGGTTTTTGTGTCGGATAGCCGAGACGTTCTGCGGCTTGTGCACCTATAACTGAAATATCGTCCCATAGATTTTGAAGTTTGATTCCAAGATTCTCGTCCGCGTAATACTTCAATCTAAGCCGTCCACCTTCTTTTGTTGGAAAATGTAACTTCCCGGCTCGATCAAGCTCCTCCATCCGTTCCTTTTTAGTAATCCATCCGTTTGGGTGTGGCTGATACGTCACGCCATTGCTCGCCGTGTAAGGATAATGAAGGTTGGGTCGAACGCCTGGATTACGCATGTTTTCGGAACGCCAGCGACGCCCATCAGGATCGACGTTGGGAAATGCCTTCTCTATTTGTTCGGGTGTCTGTTTTTTATAAACCTGATTCCATATGAAGTTCTCCGACTTCGAATAAAAGAAAATCGTGTCTGTGATATCACCATACGCTTTGTATACATTGCTGTGGGCCGTAGTCCGCTTCCATATAATTTCATTCCGAAAATTAGCAGCACCAAATATTGTATCGAGAAGAATCTTCAAATAATGAGCGGCAACTGGATCGCAGTGGAGGTACAGGCTGCCGGTTCTTTTCAAAACGCGGTGAAGTTCCTTCAAGCGGACGGCCATCATTACTAGATAGGCCATCATCTGGTTGCCTTTGTCGCCCTGGCCGACGACGAAGCCCTTAAATGCTTCGAGCATCCGCCCGACCTGGTCGGGTTCGCTTATGAGTTCGTTGTAAGTTTCGGCCGCGGAGAGGTTCCAGTGCCACGTATCGTCGAACGCCCTTATCTGCGAATCCGCCTCGACGCCGCTTTCGTTCTTAAAAAGCACGTTGTAGTTGCGGTTCGAGTTGAACGGCGGGTCAAGATAGATCAGGTCAACCGATTCCGTTGCGATGTACTCGCGAAGAATTTTTAGATTATCGCCATAATAAAGAGTGTTCATGTGTCATCCGGCTAAATATCGACCACGTCTATCTGAGCCTTCTGCAATTCTGACAGCCGCATTGCCTAAGACGGTTCAACCAAAAAGCCCGCCTGTGTGAAATCCGCGTCGAACGACAAGGCAATCGACAGGCCGCGTTCCCGCATCGCCAAAAACGATATACAGTCCGTCAATGAAAACCGTTTATCGTTATAGGTCTGAAACAGCTTCCATCCTTTAAAGAACATATCCTCGTTTACATGGACGAAGGTTACGTGTGGACTCAAAAGCAGGTTCTCGCCAGCCTCAACAGCCTTTTCGTGATGGTTTCGGCTGTTGAGAAACGTGATCGTTTCATCAAAGACGTAAGAGGTTGTAACAAAATGGAACGGGGAGCTTGTCACCTCGTTCCATTTTTTTACCGCAATAGTATGGTGTTGATCGGTCGACAACTCCAGGGCCACGAGAAAATTCGTATCGAGAAAGTATCTCTTCATTTTCCCGTATAGATGTATTTATCTAGATCCACCGAGGCGTCCGAGATCGTATCTTTTACCGGATTCTTGCCAAAACGAAAGATCGGGTCTTCTTCGCTGTTTACCGGGACGACGACGATATACCCGCTTTGCTGCTTTATCTCGACCTCCTCAACGCCTTCGAGCATTCCGCGAGGGATGGTAATTCCGTTGTCTGTCACTTGAACTCTCATTTTTTAATTATATCTCAACTTCGTCGATCTGGGCCTTCTGCAATTTGCCGCTGTAATCGATGTACAACGATTTCCATTCGCTGAAGATGTCGAGTACCTGCGTGCCGGCTTCGCGGTGGCCGTTGCCGGTGCCTTTTGTTCCGCCGAACGGCAGATGGACCTCGGCTCCGATCGTGGCGGAGTTTACATAGCAAATGCCGGTGTAAAGTTCCTGCATCGCGTGGAAGGCGTTGTTCACATCCTGTGTGTAGATCGCCGACGACAGGCCGTATTTTACGCCGTTTACGATATCGATCGCTTCGTCGAGCGTCGAGAACGGAATGACGCATGTCACCGGGCCGAATATCTCTTCCTGTGCGATACGCATGCCGGGTTTTACATCGGTAAAGACCGTCGGCTCGATAAACCAGCCTTTCGCAAAGTCGCCTTTGGTCATCCGATTGCCGCCGCATGCAAGCGTGGCCTTGTCGATCTTTTGGCCGATATGAATGTAGCCAAGGATCTTCTGCATCGCATCTTCGTGAATGACCGGGCCGACCTCGGTCTTTGGATCAAGCCCGTTGCCAACGCGAAGGGTTTTCACCTTTTCAACCAATTTCGCACAGAACTTTTTGTAGATCTTCTTGTGCACGACCAGCCGCGACGAAGCCGTGCAACGCTGGCCGCTGGTGCCGAACGCTCCCCACAGCGAGCCTTCGACCGCGTTGTCGATATCAGCGTCGTCCATCACGATAATGGCGTTCTTGCCGCCCATTTCGAGCGAGACGATCTTATTCTCACGGCCGCATTGTTCGGCGATCATGGCTCCGGTAGTCGTCGAACCGGTGAACGAGATCAGCCGAACATCCTTATGCCCGACGAGCGCCGCACCGGCATCGCCAAATCCGTTTACGATGTTGACGACGCCTTTCGGAATGCCTGCTTTTTCGCACGCCTTTATCAAATTGATGGTCGAAAGCGGCACGTCTTCGCCGGATTTGATGACAACGGTGTTGCCGCATACAAGCGCCGGTATCAGCTTCCACGACGGGATCGCCATCGGGAAATTGAACGGCGTTATCAGCCCGCAAATGCCGACCGGCTGGCGGACGCACATTGCAAATTTATTCGGCATCTCGGCCGGCGTGGTAAATCCATGCAGCCTTCGGCCTTCGCCTGCTGTGTAGTAAGTGCAGTCGATCGCTTCCTGCACATCGCCGCCCGCTTCCTTGAGCACCTTGCCCATTTCGCGGGTCATCTGGCGTGTGAATTCGTCTTTGTTTGAGCGCAGGATCTCGCCAAGTGTGAATAAAAGCTCGGCCCGCTTCGGCGCCGGTGTGAGACGCCATTTCTTTGCCGCACCTTTTGCCGCCGCAACCGCGCGGTTAACGTCTTCCTCGTTCGACCGCGGGAAACGGCCGACGATATCTGTCGTGTCCGCCGGGTTTACGTTATCGAACCACTCGCCCGACGAACTTTTCACCCACTCGCCGCCGATGTAGTTGTTATATGTCTTGACCGCTGTTTTCTTTATCTTTGCCTGTTTTGCTTTTGCCATGTTAGATAGTATTTGCCTTTGATCGGGCTACCCTTATTTCATTTCACCTAATTTTA
>JADLDC010000169.1 GCA_020846885.1 Acidobacteriota bacterium
CCCCATATATGTTCCTGATCAGGATGAATGGCCGTTCGATCATCGGGGCCTCGCCGGAAATGCTGCTCCGCTGCAGTGGCCGCGAGATGAAATACCGCCCGATCGCGGGCACACGGCCGCGCGGAAAAACCGCGGATGAGGACACAAAACTCGCCGAAGAAATGCGGGCAGACCCAAAAGAGGTGGCCGAGCATTTGATGCTGGTCGATCTCGGCCGCAATGATCTGGGGCGTGTGGCAGAATACGGGTCGGTAAACGTAGCCACCCTGATGGCTGTCGAAAAGTATTCGCATGTTCAGCATCTTGTAACTTATCTCACGGCCAAACTACGCTCCGGGCTCGACCGGTTCGATGCACTTGCAGCCTGCTTTCCGGCGGGAACCGTGTCAGGAGCGCCAAAGGTCCGGGCGATCGAGATCATTAGCGAACTTGAACCGACACCACGAGGTGTTTATTCAGGCGCGGTCGGCTATTTTGACTATTCGGGCAATATGGACACCTGCATCGCCATTCGCACAATGGTGCTTGAGAATGGTGTCGCGACGATACAGGTGGGTGCCGGCATAGTCGCCGATTCCGATCCGGCGTCGGAATATCAGGAGACAGAGAACAAAGCCGCCGCGTTGCTGCGGGCGATCGAGATAGCGGAGGGTGTAAACGCCCCAGCGTAGGCTGGCGGTTCGGTCAAAACAATGTCTATCCCGAGCTTGGCAAAAACACTCGAGACCTTTCGCACACGGCGCGATATTGATAATGGCGATGCGGAAACGCTTCTCGATGCATTGATCGTCGAGCGCGACGAGACATTGCTATCCGATGTTTTCCACGCGTGGGATCACAAGGGTATAGCCGAGGGCGAGATATATTCGATCGCAAAGATCATGCGCGATCGCTGTGCAAAGGTGAATTCAAGGCATACGACGTTCGTCGATATCGTTGGCACAGGCGGCAGCCGTGCGAAGACGTTCAACGTCTCGACAGCCGCCGCGTTCGTGGTCGCCGGAGCGGAAATTCCTGTTGCAAAACACGGCAACCGGGCGGCAACCAGCAATTCAGGCAGTGCGGATGTGTTGTCCGAACTCGGTATCGAGCCCGCGGTCGATGCGGCTACCGCTGAACGATGCCTGAATGAAATAGGTATCTGTTTTATGTTCGCCCCAAATTTTCATCGCCTTTCGCCGGCGTTAGGCAAGGTGCGCCGCGGCCTCGGGTTCCCGACGATCTTCAACTGTGTCGGGCCGCTATGCAATCCGGCATCTGCTCCGCATCAGTTGATCGGGGTTTGGAGCAGCGAAATGGTGCCGAAAATGGCTGCGGCACTTGCTCGTCTTGGAACAAAACGATCGTGGATCGTTCACGGCGAATGCGGCTTGGACGAGGTCTCATTGGATGGCACCACGCTGGTTGCCGAGGTGCAGAATGACTCGGCCCGTACGTTCGAGATCTCTCCGGCCGGCCTTTCGATCGGACCGCAGCCGCTCGATCTCTGCCGGGCCGGTTCGGCGGTTGAAAGTGCCGCTCTGATCAGAGACGTGTTGGCTGGCCGGGAAAATTCGGCGGCCCGTTCGATGGTGCTGCTGAACGCTGCCGCGGCAATTTATCTTTCAGGACGCGTGAATGACTTATCGGCCGGTGCGGCGGTCGCGGCGACAAGCTTGGAAAGCGGTGCCGCACTTGCGAAACTAGAGGCCTTGGCCGCGGCGGTCAGATCATGAAAGGAACCATACTGGAAAAAATAATCGAAGCAAAGCGTGCCCGGATCGCGGCCGCAAGGCGAAACTTTGACCTTGGCGGTATAAACCGCAAGGCCGATCCCAACCGGTTCCGCAAGGCCTTGTCCGATAGGTCAAAGCACAACATCATCGCCGAATTCAAACGCGCATCGCCGTCCAAAGGCATCATCAACGATTCCGTTGGCCCCGCCCAGACAGCGGCGAATTACCGCGATGCCGGTGCCGCCGCGATCTCCATCCTGACCGAGGAAAATTTTTTCAAAGGTTCGATCAACGACCTGCTTGCCGTGCGTGATGCCGTCGATCTGCCGATCCTGCGCAAGGATTTTGTTATTGATGAATTTCAGATCCATGAGTCAGCAGCGATCGGGGCGGACGCGATATTGCTGATCGTCGCGGCGATAGGTGTCGATGAGCTTCGACATTTTTGTTCGCTCTCGGATGAACTCGGACTGGACGCACTTGTTGAAGTTCACGACCGTGCCGAACTTGAAATCGCCGCGGAGATCGGAGCGAAGTTGATCGGCATCAATAATCGAAACCTAAAAACATTCGAAGTCTCGCTTGATGTGTCGCGTGAACTTATAAAATATGCTCCGCCCGCGGCGATAATGATCGCGGAAAGCGGGATCAGCTCTCGCGATGAGATCGCAGAATTATCGGACCTTGGATACAGCGGTTTTCTGGTTGGTGAATCACTAATGAGGTCGGGCGACGCCGCGGCGGCCTTGAAGGCGTGGTTGTGAAAAAGGAGCGGTTTTCGGTGGTTAAAGTAAAGATCTGTGGAGTGACCAACGTCGAAGATGCTCTTCATGCGGCGGATTGTGGAGCGGATATGCTTGGGTTCAATTTTTATGAAAAGAGCCAGCGGTACCTTGAGCCATCGGCCGCAAGGGCGATCGCCAGCAAACTTCCCGATCGAATAGAAAAGGTTGGTGTGTTCGTAAACATGGACGGGTCCAGGATAGCCGAGTTTGTCGACCTCATCGGCCTGACCGCGGTCCAACTGCACGGTGACGAGGACGAACGTTTTGTTGACGACCTTAGACGGCGCACGGATGTCGCCTTGATCAAGGCAGTTCGCGTCGATGACACGTTCCAGGCCGGAAGTATCAGCAAGTTCCGAGTTGACGCGGTTCTGCTGGATGCTTACTCGACAGGCCAATACGGAGGTACGGGAAATCAATTTGACTGGATTTCGGCGATAGAGGCAAAAGCCTACGCACCGGCGATCTATCTTGCCGGAGGCCTGACACCTGAAAATGTGACGGACGCAGTTCGGACAGTTCGTCCGGACGCTGTTGATACGGCAAGCGGGGTCGAATCATCGCCGGGAAAAAAGGACTCGAAGAAGGTCGCCGACTTTATTCGCATTGCTAAAAGCGCATGAACATTTACGAACCAAATGAGCGAGGATATTGGGGCGAATACGGCGGGCGATTTGTGCCTGAAACACTGGTGGCTCCGTTGGACGAGTTGACCAATGCGTACGTTGGCTATCGCGATGACGCAGAGTTTCGAACTGACTTTGATCTGCTTTTGAAAGATTTTGTCGGCCGTCCGTCGCCGCTTTATTTTGCCGAGAGATTGACGGAAAAACTCGGCGGTGCGCGAATTTACTTAAAGCGCGAAGACCTGAATCACACCGGCGCACACAAGATAAATAATTGCGTCGGGCAAATCTTGCTTGCCCGCAGAATGGGGAAAACTCGGATCATCGCCGAGACAGGCGCCGGCCAGCACGGCGTGGCGACCGCGACCGTCTGCTCCCGCTTTGGGCTCGATTGTGTTGTTTACATGGGCACGGAGGACATGCGGCGGCAGGAGTTGAATGTCTTTCGGATGCGATTGCTCGGTGCTGAGGTCCGTGGTGTCGATTCGGGATCGCGAACCTTGAAGGACGCGATAAATGAAGCGCTTCGTGACTGGGTGACGAATGTTGATTCTACTTATTATCTCTTAGGTTCGGCCCTCGGTCCGCATCCTTATCCGCTGATGGTCCGAGATTTCCAAAGCGTCATTGGCCGCGAAACGCGTGAGCAGATACTTGAGAAGGAAGGACGCGTTCCCGATCTGCTGATCGCCTGCGTTGGCGGCGGATCGAATTCGATCGGGTTGTTTCATGAATTCTTAAATGATGATTCGGTACGGATGGTCGGCGTTGAGGCCGGCGGACGCGGCGGCTCATTGGGCGATCACGCCGCTCGTTTTATGCCTGAAGCTGCCGCCGTTGGTGTTCTGCAGGGGACAAAGAGTTATTTACTTCAGGATCAGGCCGGCCAGATCGCTTTGACACATTCCGTCTCCGCAGGCCTCGACTACGCCTCCGTCGGGCCGGAGCATGCGTTTCTTCATGACAAAGGCCGCGTTAAATATGTTTCCGCTTCGGACGACGAAGCACTGAGCGCGTTTCAGCTTCTTTCGGAAGCAGAAGGGATAATCCCGGCACTAGAATCATCACACGCGATCGCGCATGTTGTCAGGATGGCTGGTGAGATGCCGCGAGATTCTATCATCGTAGTCAACCTTTCCGGCCGTGGCGACAAGGACGTAAATACAGTCGCCCAACTTTTAAGGCAGAAACACGACCGGTAGGGAGTGTGCCCTATCCAGGTCTCATGACTTTTGCATCGTAAGAGCATCTTCTCCGGTGGATCGTTTTGAGTTATTAGTTTTCAGTGACGCAAAGATGAACAGGATCACTTCAAAATTTGCTAACTTGCAAGCGGAAGGTCGAAAGTGCTTCATACCTTTTATCTCGGCCGGTGATCCCGACCTTGAAACTTCCAGGCGGATCGTATTGGCACTTGCCGAAAACTGTGCCGACATTATTGAATTGGGAGTTCCCTTTTCCGATCCGATGGCTGACGGTCCGACGATCCAGGCGTCGTCGCAGCGGGCATTGAAAAACGGCGTTACGCTAAAGGACGTGCTGGCAATGGCGGCCGGATTGCGGGCAGAAACCGACATTCCGCTTGTTTTGTTCAGTTATCTAAATCCGCTGTTCCGATACGGCATCGAGCGGTTGGCGGACGACGCGGCGGCCGCTGGCGTTGACGGCATCCTTGTGACCGATGCGGTCGATGAAGAGGCGGCCGAGATCGCGGACGTCCTTCGAAAGAATGGCCTCAGCCTTATCTCGCTGATCGCCCCGACCACAACAGAAGATCGTCTTAAAAAGATCGCCGAACGGTCGAGCGGTTTCATTTACGCCGTTTCGCGTGCCGGTGTGACAGGCGCTCAGAATGAAACGAGTACAACGGCCGAGGCCCTGGTCGAGCGCGTTAGAGAATATACCGATCTGCCGGTAGCCGTTGGTTTCGGAATATCTACGCGCGAGCAGATCGAAGACGTATGGCGTTATGCCGAC
>JADLDC010000170.1 GCA_020846885.1 Acidobacteriota bacterium
GCATCGCCGATCATGCGTCCAGCATTGCGGAAGCGGCGATCGTGCTGAATAATGAACCTCAGTTCGACAGCTATATAGATCTTTCATACATGGCCGGGATCGCCTCGGACATGCTGCGTGCCGCACTCGACGCCTTTACGTCCGAAGATGCCGAAACCTCGCGGGCGGTGATATTGCGCGACCAGCAGATCGACGAGTGTTACCACCGCGTGTTTGACGGGTTGATAAAGAGGATGATCGATGACCCCGCGGCGGCGAACGGGGCGGCCCATTTGCTTTTTGTGGCCAAACATCTTGAGCGGATCGGTGATTATGTAAAGGACATTTGCGAATTGAACGTTTACCTGCGCGAGGCCGTGTTCATCAAGCACAGCCCGATAGACTAAAGATAGCTAAATATCCATCGGAGATAATTAAAATGGGATTCAGTTTACTGCCGAAAGAGGACGAATATTTCACGTTCTTCAGCCAGATGGGGCAAAAGATCGAAGAAGCATCGAGGCTTCTTGTAGCAATGTGCGAGGCCGAGCCGTCGCAGCACGATGCGTTCACCAAACAGATCAAGGATGTTGAGCACGAGTGCGATGCGATCACGCACCAGATGACGAACAAGCTCAATAAATCATTTATCACACCGTTTGACCGCGAGGATATATATACGCTCGCCGTCGCCCTGGACGATGTATGCGATTACATCGACGCCGGTGCACGGGCCATTGTGATGTACGGCATCGGCGTGGCGAACAAGCATACGATGGACCTTGCAAGAGTGATAGAACAGCTTGGAACGCAGATCGGCAATGCCGTTTCAATGCTTAACAAACCGAATAACATAAACGCGATATTCGTTGAGATACATCGGCTTGAGAATGAAGCGGACGAGATATATTTCCGGGCGATGAAGGAGCTTTTCTCAAATGGTTCCGACGCCTTGAGCGTTATCCGATGGAAAGAGATATACGGAATACTCGAAGACGCCACCGACCGCTGCGAGAGCGTCGCGAACATTATCGAAAGTATTGTTTTGAAGCATGGATGATAGCGATGTTGATCTGCCCGGCGTAGGTTCCGGGCCCGAATTCTGCATTTAAGCGACCTTCACCCTTCTATGGATGGACAAACAGCGACCGTAAGCCTGGTGATTCTGATCATACTCGTTGCGCTCGCGTTCGATTACGTTAACGGATTTCACGACGCCGCGAATTCGATCGCGACCGTTGTCGCGACACGCGTGCTGAGCCCGGGAGCGGCAGTCGCGATGGCAGCGTTCTTCAATTTTATCGCGGTAATAGTGTTCGGTACGGCGGTCGCCAAAACGGTGGGCGGCGATCTGGTCGATATCACTGTGCTGAATGAAAGTTCGCGCCTTTATGTGTTACTGGCGGCAATTATCGGCGCGATAATCTGGAATCTCATCACGTGGTATCTGGGTCTGCCCACGTCAAGTTCTCACGCCCTGGTCGGAGCCTATGCGGGTGCGGCTTTAACGGCATTTGTCTGGCAAACGGGCGGCGTCACCGGAGCGATCGATGTTCTCAAAGCTGACGGTTGGATCAAGACGCTCGCGTTCATTCTGCTGTCGCCTTTGATCGGGCTTGTGCTTGGATTCATCTTGATGGTGGCGGTTTATTGGATCTTCAAGCGTGTGTCCGTCAACCGGGTGGACCGTATCTTTCGCGTCGGGCAATTATTTTCCGCTGCCGCCTATTCGCTGGGCCACGGCGGCAATGACGCCCAGAAAACCATGGGCATCATTACGATCGCGCTTGTTGCGGGAGGCTTTTTGCCGATGGGGGCTTCGGGAAAACTACCCGATGTGCCGCTGTGGGTAGAGGTTGCCGCTTGTGCCGCAATAGCATTAGGCACGCTTTCGGGCGGCTGGCGGATCGTGAAAACGATGGGGACGAAGATCGTTAAGCTCCAGCCGGTCGGAGGCTTTTGTGCGGAAACGGCCGGAGCATTTACGCTGTTCGGGGCAACATATTTTGGCATTCCCGTTTCGACAACACACACGATAACCGGTTCGATAGTCGGTGTCGGGTCCGCCAAAAGGTTTTCCGCCGTCAAATGGGGCGTTGCCGGGCGGATCGTATGGGCCTGGGTACTCACTATCCCGATGGCAGCCCTCATCTCATCCCTTACGTACGGTATTGTCCTTATTTTGGAACGTATAGCCGGAATTGCGTGACGTGTAGAGGATGTCTGAAATCGTTTGACAGACTCCATAGCAGCGGCAATTTGAACGCGGATCAGGCGGATCGAACGGATCAAGACGGATAGATCCCTAAAGATCCGCAAAGATCCGCTTGATCCGCGTTCAAAAATGCCTTGGTGCCTTAGACTTTTAGACTTTTCAGGCATCCTCACCCGCTGAATTCCGAGAGGGCTTTTGCTGTTACGGTCAGTATTACAAAAGCAGCAGGCTCACAGCTTGTGCTGCGCGCCTTGCGCAACCGGCCTTGAAAGCGCAATGATTTTGGTTTGATCCGCCGCCGGCCTCGCATCTAAACCGGTAAGGAGAAGAACCATGGCAGAAGTACTCGAACAAGTTCGTCCAGTAGAAGATTTTCTCGTTATGCCCGATGCCGAGGTCGCCGAATCGATCGAGGCGGCAAGGGCAGAACTCGGCGGCCGGGTGATCATACTCGGCCATCACTACCAGCGCGACGACGTAATAAAACACGCCGATCTGACCGGCGATTCGTATCAGCTTTCAGTTATGGCGTCGCAGACCGACGCTGAATTCATCGTGTTCTGCGGCGTCCATTTTATGGCTGAATCGGCCGATATCCTCGGCAAGCCATCGCAAACGGTGATATTGCCGGACATGGGCGCCGGATGCTCGATGGCGGACATGGCAACGATCGAACAGGTCGAGGACGCGTGGGAACAGCTTGCGGAAATCGGTGTGCTCGAACAGCGTGTTGCACCTATCACTTATATGAACTCATCGGCCGCGATCAAGGCGTTTTGCGGCAGGAATGAGGGCGTGGTCTGTACCTCGTCAAACGCGGTACCGTTGTTCGATATCTATCTCAAACAGTTCGACAAGATGTTCTTTTTCCCGGACCAGCATCTTGGCCGCAACACGGGTGCAAAATTCGGTATCCCGCTTGAGAAAATGGTGCTTTGGAACCCGCATCAGGAACTTGGCGGGAACACTGAAGAAGATCTGCTCGAAGCGAAACTGATCCTATGGCGCGGCCACTGTTCGGTGCACGGACGGTTCAAACCATGGCATGTCGATAAGGTGCGTGATGAAATTCCCGGCATCAAGGTGCTTGTCCATCCGGAGTGTACGCGCGAGGTTGTCGAGATGAGCGATCTCGACGGCTCGACGTCATTCATTATCAAAACCGTTGAAAATTCACCAAGCGGTTCAAAATGGGCCATCGGGACCGAGGTCAATCTTGTCAGCCGCCTGCAGCAGCGATTTCCTGATAAGGAAATACACCTGCTCGCTCCCGACCTGTGCATGTGCGCGACCATGTACCGCA
>JADLDC010000171.1 GCA_020846885.1 Acidobacteriota bacterium
CACTGTAAACTTTAAGTTTCGCAATGAGCGATGAGACCGGACAAGGTGCGCCCGCTGACAATACCGTTAAGCCGCTGTCGCACGGACGGATCTTGAAGCTCATGGCTTTGATCGGCCTGGCGGGTGCGCTATTGGGAGCGGCTTTCGTTTCCATTTCATTTGGGGCCGGTGTGTTGGCGGGCGTTCTGCTTGCCTTTCTGAATTATTATTGGCTTAGGTATTCGCTTGCGAAGGTCTTTGCGATCTCGGCCGAGACCGGCGAAAGGCCTCGCTGGCTGGGCCTGAAGTATATCGGCCGGTATCTGGTACTTGCGGCCGTCGTCGCGGTACTTTATGCAACGGATGCCGTCTCGATCATAGGCCTGTTACTTGGAATGGGCGTTTTTGGATTTGCTGTAGTTTTTGAAGGTATATTCAGGATCTTTTTCGGCATAAAAAGCCGTGAAGAAAATTAACAGAAAATGTTCTTATTAGCGGAAGGCGGCCATCACGTGCCGCTGATAGTTGAATTCATCAATCGAGTGTTCGGGGAACCGGTCCACGACTTTCAGCTCAAGTACACCAAGCCGTACTGGGACCAGTTCTTCGCGCTATTCGGCACAAATGCTGAATCGGTCTTTGGCGAATACACGCCGGAGAACGCCATTCCCTGGTACACGATCATGTTCGTCATCGCGTGCCTGCTGACCATCGCGATCATATATCTTTTCAAAGGCAAGCTTGACCAGGACGATCCATCGAAAGGCCAGCTTACGCTCGAGGCCGGTTATTTGGCGATCAAGGACATGACGGTCAACGTGATCGGCGAACACGGATACCGCCATCTCCCGGTGGTTGCAACGTTCGCCATTTTGATACTTGTCTCGAACCTGATGGGCCAGTTCCCGATGTTCATGTCGCCGACCGCATCGGTAAGCGTAACCTATGCTCTCGGCGTCTCGTCGTTCGTTTATTACAACTACATCGGTATTTCCGAGAACGGCCTGTGGGGCCATATTCGGCACTTTGCCGGGCCGAGGCTGCCGCTTGTGCTGGCACTTGTCATCACGCCGCTGATCTTTGGGATCGAACTGATCTCAAATTCGATCAGGCCGTTCACGCTCGGCGTGCGGCTATTCGCGAACATGTTCGCGGATGAGAAGATCTTCCTGGAGATCACGAATCTATTTCCGCCGATCACGCAGATCGCCGTGCCGCTTATATTGACAGGCCTCGGTGTATTCGTGGCCTTTGTCCAGACGCTGGTGTTCACGCTTCTTTCGATGATCTACATCAGCGAAGTGACACACGCTTCGCACGAAGAGCATCACGAAGATGAGCCCCACGAAGACGCTCATGCCGAACCGGCGACGGCATAAAAAAGTGTGGAACAGGCCCATTTGTCTGTTCACTTTTTCAGGCTAAATGGCCTGACATAATTAGGAGAGATCGTTTGAAAACTTGCTGAAAGATAAACGTGAGGCAGACTTCTTTTGCCTCAGCATGCCCGCACGCGACAGGAGCGCTTGACTCTTGGGGAGTATAAATTCAAGCGAATACCGGAAGTGAGGCGAAATAATAAAAACGAAGCAGGATTTGAACTGTGACCTCCTGAAAAACTAAAAACAAAACAGGAGAATATAAGAATGAATAAAATGAAATACATGTTTTACGCCACGATCGCCATGGCACTGATGGCAATGGTCGCGGCCGCTCAGCCGGCCGGCGGGGCCGCTGATAATGAATCGACCGTACTCGCCGCCAAGGCTATCGGCGGCGGTATCGGATTCGGCCTGGCGGCAGGGCTTGGCGGTATCGCCCAAGGGTTGGTCGGCTCGCGTGCGGCGGAAGGCGCGGCACGCAATCCGGGTGCGGCCAGCAACATTATGACGCTTATGATCATCGCACTCGCCCTGATCGAATCACTGGTGCTGTTTGCCTTGGTCATCGTCTTCGTTAAGCTGTAATTCGATGACGGAACCCAAAACGCGGACGCAGGCGTGATCATGCCTCGTCCGCGTTTTCATTATGTTATGTCGTACGGCAGGACTGCTGCAGGTCGATCGCAAGGACTTTGTGCCCTTTGTGTCTTCAACTTTGCTGCCTTTGTGTTAAAAAAGAACACAAAGGCCCCAAAGGATCTTCAACATTTGAATGCAACTTGATCAATTCCAGTTCGTTCTAAGTAAGGATGGCTGAACAATTAACGGGAACAGTTATCGCCGAAAAATATCGGCTCGATTCGCTGCTGCGAAGCGGCGAACTGGGCAATTTTTATCGCGGGCGGCATTTGTTCATGGACAAATCGGCCACGCTCAAGGTACTGCCGGCGTCGCTGGCCGTTGACGATACGATTCGTGAGCAATTCACCGCCGAAGCACGGTCCGCCGCGGCCCTTGCAAACCCGCACATCCTGTCCGCAAACGATTTCGGGTCGAATAATGACGGCTCATATTACGTAGTATATGAGGGTTTCGACGGCGAACCTCTCAAGAACTCGATCGGTGCGGGCGGCCAATTCTCGGTCGAACGGGCCGTCTCCGCGGCAAGACAGATAGCCGAGGCGCTGAACACTGCCCACGAAAATGGATTTATTCACCGGGACCTATCGCCGGACAGCATCCTCATCGCGAACACGGCGGATGCGGTAGATGTAAAGGTCTTCGATTTCGAACCTGCGGACAATGTATCCGGCCTTCAGGCCGACAATAGATCGCGTCACAACGTTGCCTATCTGGCTCCTGAACAATTCTCCGGCCTGAGTGCCGTTGACGCCCGCTCTGACATTTACGGCCTTGGGATTATCCTGTATCAAATGCTGGCCGGTGAGGTTCCGTTCACAGGCGAAACGCCGACGGATGTGATGCTTAAGCACGCCGAGGCTGAGCCGCCGCCGCTAAGTGAATTCCGAAATGACGTACCCGCCGCCATCGAGACGGTCGTAAAAAAGGCCTTGGCAAAAGACCCGGATGAACGTTATCAAACGGCAGCGGATCTTGTCGCGGCATTGGACACCGCGTCGATCGCCGCTGCCGGCTCGACCGGCAGATTCTGGAAGACGGCCGCGGCGTTGGTCCTCGGTATCGGTGTACTCGCCAGTGTTCTCATTTACGCCACATCGAGCAAACAGACGCTCCCCGTCACTCAGCTCCAGCCCGACGCCAACGGCCAGCCGGTGCAGCCGCTAAGCCCCGCGACCGGTGCCGAAGAGCAGGCACTTGCCTCAATGCCGGGTTCGATCCCCGGCTCAATGAGCAATGCCGAGATCGTTGCACAGCCGCCGGCAACTTTGCCGGGAGGCGACAGCTACAACCCGTGGGCAACAGGGGCCCCGCCGCCGGGTGCTCCGTCGTATGTGCCGCCGGGCGGCGGCTCGATATCCGGCGACCCGAACTCAGGCAGCCCGTTCATGCCTTCGATGCCGACCGATCTTGTATGCAAGGACGTTACGACCGGCGAGATCGTGCCGTGCCCAACTTTCCAGTCGGACAAACCGGCCGTCAAACCGTCGCCATCGCCAAAGG
>JADLDC010000172.1 GCA_020846885.1 Acidobacteriota bacterium
CAAAAAAGTCGCCCTTATCGCCTGCTCTCGAAAATTGTTAGTAATCCTAAATGCCATGCTCAAAAATAACCGAGCCTGGCAGGTAAAACCAGACCTCACTTGACTTGACTTCTAACACAGTTGCTTCGTGGTGGCGAAGCCGGCCCATGTACCGATGGCTGCCTTGAATGAACCGTGGTGTCCATCTTTCATAGGGATGTCCGATTTCAGCGCGTCGGCGGCGAATGTTATAATAACTGTTTGCTTAAATTCTGATTTTTTGCAGTAAACAGGCATATATGACAGCGATCTCCGCAAATAGGCACTCAACCGCGGACCATGATTTTGATCTTGGCATTGTTGGATTCCGTTATTCGGACCTTTTTGACCCGATCAGGCTAAAGGAGTTGGCAGAAAAGTTTTATCAGGACGTTGCGGAAAAGGATCCGCTGCTGCACACGGCCCTGACAAAATATATCTCCGCGCGTGGAAAGGGTTATGAGAACCGCGTGTCGTCAAAGATCCTGACCGATTCGGCCCCGCATCTTTCTGAATTCATTGCCCGGATGTTCGGAATAACCAAAGAGCGGGAGGAACAGGAAGCTCAGATCCTGGAGCAGAACCCGATCTGGAAGTACAAATTCTTTGTCCAGCGGCGCGCAATAAAACAGTTTTCGAAAGAACAGCTCGAGACACGGCCTGCGTACGAACTGAATGAGGCCCTTACTGAGCTGCGCTACAAGGCATTTGATGAGACGGTCGTTCATGATGAAGAACTGGCGGTCGCAAGCATAACGGCCCGCCTTTTGGAAGCAGAAGAATCGCTCGCAAAGGGAAACGAAAGGCCCGAGAATGTCCAGGCAACGATCAACAAACTGCAACTGGCCGCCGACGCGCTAAAAGACAGAACGTTCGGCAAGGTCTTTTCGGAATTCGTTCTCGAGGCCGATGCGGCGGGCGATCTGCTGATCGTGAAGGCGGCGTTGATGCTGCTTGAGGCCTGGTCGGCGAATGAGTTCTACAAGAAGGAAAAACGCTGGGCCGCATTTAAGGTCGCCCATCCGCTCGACTATCAAAATCTCGTCCATCTGATCCACCCCGAACCCAAGCTGCACAACATCATGCGCGGCCGGGATGAAGAACTTCGCCGGCGTGACGGCTTTAAGCTTACGGATGATCGCGGCACCATGCGTGATTCGCTCTACGAAGTAGATTACTGCATGATCTGCCACGAGCGCGGCAAGGATTCTTGCTCGACCGGCCTCCACGAAAAAGACGGCTCGGTCAAAAGCAATCCGCTCGGCATAATGGCCGCCGGCTGCCCGCTGGAAGAAAAGATCTCAGAAATGCACCTTCTCAAACGGCAGGGTGATTCCATCGGATCGCTTGCTCTGGTCGCCCTCGACAACCCGATGTGCGCCGGCACAGGCCACCGCATCTGCAACGATTGCATGAAGGGCTGCATTTTCCAGAAACAGGAACCGGTCAATATTCCGCTCGCTGAAACGCACACGCTGACCGATGTGCTCGAGCTGCCATACGGTTTTGAGATCTACACGCTGCTCACGCGGTGGAATCCGCTAAACGCTGAACGGCCCTACGCCTTGCCCTACAACGGCAAAAATGTGATGGTCGTCGGCCTTGGGCCGGCCGGATATACGCTGGCTCACTATCTTTTGAATGAAGGCTTCGGTGTTGTCGGCGTGGACGGGCTGAAGATCGAACCGCTGCCGGAGGAATGGATCGGCAGGACTCACAGCTCACAACTGACGGCGGACGGCCTTACTCCACCCTCTTCCTGCCCAAAGCCCATAAAGGACATTTCGGAGATCAGGGAACAGCTTGACGAGCGCATCCTTTCCGGCTTTGGCGGCGTGTCCGAATACGGCATCACTGTCCGCTGGGACAAGAATTTCCTGAACATGATGCAGCTGATGCTGTCGCGCCGCAAACGGTTCCGGGCGTATGGCGGCATCCGTTTCGGCGGTACGCTGACGATCGAGGACGCGTGGGATTTCGGCTTCGACCACATCGCGATCGCCACGGGAGCGGGCCGGCCGACGATCGTTCCGATGAAGAATAATCTGATCCGCGGCATACGGCAGGCATCGGATTTTCTGATGGCATTGCAGCTTACCGGCGCGTTCAAGAAGGACACTCTCTCCAATCTGCAGGTCCGTCTGCCGGCCGTTGTTATCGGCGGCGGCCTGACGGGCATAGACACGGCGACCGAGCTGTTTGCCTACTATCCCGTCCAGGTCGAAAAAATGCTGGACCGGTTTGAGGCCATCTCCGCCGATTTTGGGGCGGAAAAAGTATTCGAAAAATTCGACGCGGAAGAACGCGGCGTGCTCGAAGAATTTCTGGAGCATGGACGGCTCGTCCGTGCGGAAAGGCTGCGGGCCGCGGCCGCCGGCGAGGAACCAGACCTGGTTTCATTGGTCCGCTCGTGGGGCGGCGTTTCGCTTATATACCGCAAACGTTTGCAGGATTCACCCGCTTATCGCCTTAATCACGAAGAGGTCCAGAAAGCACTCGAAGAAGGCATCGATTTTGTTGAATGCATGAATCCGAAGGAAGCCGTGCCGGATGAGTATAACGCCGTAAAGGCGCTTGTTTTCGAACGGCTTGAATACAAAGCCGACACGGGCAAATTTGAAAAAACGGGCGAAATGCGCGAATTCCCTGCGCGCACGGTCTGCGTCGCCGCCGGGACCTCGCCAAATGTCATCTATGAAAAGGAAAAGCCCGGCACATTCCAGCTTGATGAATGGCGGCAGTTCTTTCAGCCGTACCGACTTACAAAAGAGGCCGACGGCCAGTTTCACGTCGTACCGGTAAACAAAGGCGAAACCGGATTTTTCACGTCCTATGAACACGACGGAAAATTCATCAGCTATTACGGCGACAATCACCCCAAGTATGCCGGAAACGTAGTAAAAGCCATGGCTTCCGCCAAGCATGGATACAAAAAAGTTGTAGAGCTGTTCGATAGCCCGACAAGTCCGACAAGTCCGACAAACTTTAGTTTGTCGTCCGACAGTTCCGGATCGCCGACAGGTTCGACAAACTTAAGTTTGTCGGACAGCTTCGACAAACTCGTCACCACATTGGACGAACAGCTCCGGGCCTACGTCGTAAAGGTCGAACGCCTGACACCAACGATCGTGGATGTTGTGGTGAAGGCCCCGCTCCAGGCGAGAAAATTCGAGCCGGGCCAATTCTATCGACTGCAGAATTTCGAAACGACCGCACCCGTCGTAGAAGGCAAGAGGCTCGTAATGGAAGGCCTCGCGCTGACCGGCGCATGGGTGGACGAAGAGAAGGGTTTGCTTTCGATGATCGTTCTCGAGATGGGAACGTCATCCCGGCTTTGTTCTTTGTTAAAAGTAGGCGAAGAGGTCCTTGTCATGGGTCCGACCGGAACGCCGACCGAGATACCGGAAAACGAAACCGTCCTGCTTGCCGGCGGCGGATTGGGTAATGCGGTGCTTTTCTCGATCGCCCGAGCGTTGAGAGACAATAACAATCACGTGATCTATTTTGCCGGTTACAAACAGGGCGAAGACCTTTTCAAACGGCAGGAGATCGAGAAGGCGACGGACCAGGTCGTCTGGTCAACCGACACGGGAGCCGAGATACGCCCGATGCGGCCGCAGGATTCGCATTTTCGCGGCAATATCGTCCAGGCAATGGTCGCCTACGCCGAGGGCCGTTTTGGACAAACGCGGCTTAGCCTGAAAGACGTTGACCGCATCATCGCCATCGGCTCCGACCGAATGATGAACGGCGTCCGCGAAGCCCGCCACACAACGCTAAAACCTTACCTAAAACAAGAACACGTCGCGATCGGTTCGATCAATTCGCCCATGCAGTGCATGATGAAAGAGGTCTGCGCCCAGTGCCTCCAGCGCCACGTAAACCCGCACACCGGCGAGGAATTCTTCGTCTTTTCCTGCTTCAACCAGGACCAGCACCTAGACTTCGTCGATTTCAAAAACCTGAACGACCGCCTCCGTGCCAACAGCATCCAGGAAAAACTCTCAAACATGTGGCTCGATAAGGTATTTGGGCGGGATGAGTTTAAGAAACTGTACGGCGAAACCGCTGCGTGACATCAAGACATCAATTCAATGATGTCGTGATGTTGATTTTCAAAAGATCAGTCGTTATACTGTATACCGTATGAGAACCACGCTCACGCTGGACGACGATGTAGCATTTCAATTAAAGAAAGCTCAGGAAAACGAACGAAGCAAATCATTTAAGGAGATCGTGAACGAAACCCTCCGAAGGGGTTTTGACTCGCCGCATGAGAAACCAGGCAAGAGAAAGTTTAAGGTTAAACCCTTTTCCCTGGGACTTCGCGAAGGCTTAAGTCTAGACAACATCGAAGAGCTTCTCGATCAGGTCGAGGGTCCTTTCCGCAGATGATCAAACCAGATATTAACCTGCTGGTTTATGCCTACGATGACACCAGCCCATTTCACAAAGCCGCATGCGCCTGGCTGGAGGAAGTCCTGTCGTCAGAGCAGGTATTTTTTTCCTGGCAAACCCTTTGCGGGTTTCTCCGAATAGTCACGAATCCGCGAATCTATCGCCAGCCAATGGACCTGAGTGACGCGATAGAGATCGTCGAATCGTGGCTCGAAGTCAAAAATTCGCATCTCGTCTCGCTCGACAAGAAAAGTTGGCCGCTATTTGTCTCCATGCTTACCGCAGGTCAGGCGCCCGGAGATCTTGTGATGGATGCGCACCTCGCCGCGATGGCCGCATCGTGCGGCGCAGCCGTCGCCAGCACCGACCGCGATTTCACACGCTTTCCCGGCCTTCAATTTACGAACCCGATCGCTAAGGCATAATGCGCGAATTAAGCCTCGCGACGCGGTGTCGGCTTGAATGAATTATCAGGCCTCGCTGCGATATTGCTCACGGAAAGAACTTCCAACTACCCTCCGACACAACCTCGGCGGCGCCGCCCACCACCGTTATCGCGGTTTGGTCATCGATCGCATATGCCGGGCCATCCATGCCGGCGGCCCAGCGCTCGGCGTTTGCCAGAGAGTTTTCGGGCATGAACTTATTGTCCAAATGCGGAAAAATAGAGAAATTGACTACGCCCAACGCACTGTCATTCCCGCTCGGGGACTTCCAATTCACGAAGTCCTGTCCGATACGCGGCGTCATAACCATACTCCCAGCGCTAACGCCGACCCAGACGCTCTCTGACAGCGATGGCAAGAGTGCCGCCAGCCCAGACTGCACCATCCAGTGAGACAAGTAGCATGCGTCGCCACCGTCGACCAGCAGAACGTCTGCTTCTCTCACCCACGATTCCCATCGCTCTTTCCCGATGCTGGGTAGCGCAGTGAGCTCCAAGAGGCCGATGGACTTCCAGCCTAAGTCGCTCATCGGCGAGGGCGACTTTCCAGCGACAAAGCGCCACGCCGAAGCAGGCGTGCACATAGGGTGGCCGTATTCCGCAGTAGGGATGCACAAGGCACTGCACTCGCCTAGTGATCTGCCGAGGAGGCTAACGAGTGCGGCGTGAATGCTGACATTCGTGACTCCGCCCGAAGTTAGTAGCAGTTTCATGTTGCCCGTACGTTTCCTGCGAATCCAAACTATATTAAAACCGAGCGTCGTTGAGAATAAGCTCAATTCTGTTTGTTATCACTAATTCCAAGGTTCGCTGCTTCGGTGCGGCCTACTATTTCGCCGCGGCGGTTTTTGATCAGCATTGGGGAGACGTCAGCCAGGTCATTATTAGACAAAATGCCGAGCCGCCGCACAACCAACCAATGTTCTTCATACAATGTGCGGGGCACGATGGCATTTACGTAGGGGAAACCGCCACTGTGCAACTCCGAGTTAAATAGATCTGTTTGATAAGAAAGTCGCTGTTTTGCCTTCACATCGAAAAAGCTTGTTCAGTTTCGCCGCTATTTTCACGGCAACACCAGATAAGATTTTTTAGCGTCCAGCTCAAATGTATGAATTAGTGCCGAATACTTCCGGAGCAAACTTTCTATCGTTTGAACGGTGCAATTTCCGACGCGAAGGCGTACGATTTTCGGCGGATGTCCAAATAGCAAGCTGCGCTGTTGAAAATCCAAGTCTTTTGACACTACAACGAAACCGTTTGCCTTTGCATAGTTCCAAATGTCGGTGTCCAGCGATTCCTTCATACCAACTTCGCGGATGTGCCGGCTGTCGGGATAAAGATCGGAAAGCTGCTTCGGCAACCGCCACGACAGGTTTTGGTCAAACAGCCATTTCATACTGCGGCAAAACGGCAAGTCGGCGTTCACGGTCAGCCGCAAACGCTAAACATGCCCGAATGTCCTCGTGCGTCAGATCGGGAAAATCATCTAAAATCTCTTCTTCCGTCATTCCGCCTGCCAGATATTCAAGCACATCTTGGACGGTCATTCGCAAACCGCGAATACACGGTTGACCGCTCCGTTTGCCCGGTTCGATCGTAATGATATCTCGATAGTCCATAGCTCAAACAATATCAGTAAAGCAAAAACTTACCAAATAAAAATTCCGAACCCGCAACCGATTCGAACGCGAAACTAAACTAATCATTTACACAAACGGGTTGCGGATAATGCGCTCAATTCTCGATGTTATTAACCTGCTCAAGGTTTATTGCTTCGGTGCGGCCGACTGTGTCGCCGCGGCGGTTTTTGATGAACATTGGGGAGACGTCGGGCAGGTCATTTAACGACAGAACGCCGAGTTGGCGCAGGAGTTGGACGGCGACGACGGGGCGGGCGCGTTTGTCGTCGCCGTCTTCTATTTTTAGGGCGATGCCGAGGCCGGCCGGGTATTTTTCGGATGGGAGAACGCCGCAGAGCCAAACGCCGTCGGCGCCCACTTTTGAGAGAACGCGGCCCGGAGCGGCTTGCATTATCATTGTGTCGAGGCGTTCGGTGCCGCCGATGAGTTCCGGAAATCGCGTCATTGCATCAACGATGCGGCGGCAGGCTGCCTGCGTTTTTTCATCGAACTTCGCCGGTGCTACCAGATTGACAAAGCTTTGGGCCATAGCCGATATTGGCATTGCAAAATTCGGCGCGGCGCAGCCGTCAATGGCAAGGGCGATCTCACTCTCCGGCAGTTCGGCCAATTCAGCTACCGCACTAAGGATCGCCCGCTGGACCGGATGGTCAAGTGCGTCGTAGGCCGCAAGATCGGCGTCAAGATACTTCGCAAGCGCAAGCATCGCCGCGTGTTTACCGGAGCAGTTGTTGTGAAATTGGGTCGGATGCTCGCCGGCCCGAAGCATTCGTTCGGCCTCCTTTTCGGCAAATGGAAGATGCGTGCCGCAGCGAAGATGTGCTTCGGTCAAACCGATGCGCTCAAGCATCAATTGCGCAATGCGAACATGCCGCGCTTCACCTGAATGCGAGGCACACGCAAGAGCGATCTCTTCGTCAGAAAATCCGAACTCGTCCGCCGCACCGCTGGTAATGAAGGGCGTCGCCTGAAACGGTTTTGCCGCCGAGCGCAGGAACGTGACCGTCTGCGGATCGCCGGCCGACGCGATCGTGCCGCCATGGCCATCGATCACGATCAAATGGCCGCGATGAACCGATTCAACCGTGTCACCGCGAATAACTCTTGCAAGAACTTCACTCGCCATAAATTTTAACCACAGAGACACAGAGACACAGAGACACGGAGACAGAACAATACGATCGAAGCTCTCCACCTTCGACCCTGGGCTGGTCAACTCCTCACAATTTGTTCCTCTCTGTGCCTCAGTGTCTCTGTGGTGAGCCCTTTGTCACCGCGACGCCGTGATCATTTCGCGTGCATTCTCTCTGGCCGCGTTGGTTATCTTTTCGCCGGCGAGCATGCGGGCTATTTCTTCGATGCGCTCGTTCGGGCCGAGCTCGCGGACCGTAATATTGGTCCGATCCTTTTTCATCGTCTTTTCGATGACGAAGTGCTTATCCGCCTTTGAAGCGACCTGGGGCTGGTGCGTGACGCACAAGACCTGCTGGCTTGCGGAAAGAGCCTTCAGTTTTGCGCCGACCGCCTCTGCCACGCGGCCGCCGATGCCGGCGTCTATTTCATCAAAAACGGTCGCGGTTTCAGAACCATCGCGTCCGGCGGTCGTTTTCAATATCAACATCAGCCGCGAGGCCTCGCCGCCGGACGCAACACGGGCAAGCGGTTTGGGCGCCTCACCCGGATTGGCGGAAAAGTAAAATTCGATCTTGTCGAACCCGTTCGCGGAAAAACCGGTGAAACCTTCTTCGTCCATCGCTGCCGGCGCCTCGACACGCACTTCAAATCTCGCCTTCTCGAGCGCGACGGCCTTTAGATCCGCTTCGACCGCCTTGCCGTATTTCGAAGCAGCAGCCATACGTTGATCATGGAGTTTTGAGGCTGCCGCGACATAATCCCTTCGCCTGGCTGCCAACTCGGCCCGGAGCTCTTTCTCACGCAGCTCTGATGTTTCTATTTTCTCAAGCCGCTGCTGCGAATCTTTCAAATGGTCGAGCACACTTTCGATCGACCCGCCGTATTTTCGCGTCAGACGTGAAATTTCAGCAAGCCGGCCCTCGATCTCCTCAAGCCGTTTGGGCGAAAATTCAAGATGTGAACGAAAATCGCGCGTCGTGATCGCAAGGTCTTCGATAACCGCAAGTGCCGTTTGCAGGCTTTCGAGATAATCTGCAAATCTGGGGTCGAAACCGGCAAGCTCCTCGATCTTTCGAGATGCCTTTTCCAACGTTGCGACGGTCGAACTCTCTTCCTCATACAACAGCGAATATGCGTCGCCGCTAAGGGCAGAAAGCTTTTCTACATTGTTCAGCCGCCGCTTTTCTTCTGTCAGTTCCGCATCCTCGCCGGAACGGAGCGCGGCATTTTCTATCTCATGGGTTTGAAACCGCAAAAGATCAAGCAGCTGTAGTTTTTCCGCGTCGCTTGCCCGCAATGACGCAAGTTCTTTCCGCGTCTCTTCCAGCCGCCAATATGCCTCGGCCGTAGCGCGGAGTTCCTTTTCAACCCCGGCAAAATTGTCGAGCATTTCCGTGTGGCTGGCGGTTTCAAACAGCGTAGAATGCTCTCCCTGGCCGTGAATGGCAACAAGGAACGGGCCGATGAGCTTCAATACCGCCTGTGTTGCAAGCTGGCCATTGATAAAAATGCGGTTCTTCCCTGATAGTGAAAGCTCCCGGCGGACGATAAGCTCGACAACATCGCTGTTGTCCAATTCGATCCCAAACGAATCTGTTATCTCACGCAGCCTTGCGCTCGCGCGGACCGCAAAAAGCCCTTCGATCTGTGCACTTTCGCGACCGGCCTTTATCAGGTCCGACGAAACACGGCCGCCTGTCAGCGTGCCGAGGCTATCGACGATGATCGATTTGCCTGAACCGGTCTCACCAGTGAGCAGGTTCAGGCCGTTGCCGAACTCGATCTCGATCTCGTCGATCAACGCGATGTTTTTGACTTTGAGAAATTCGAGCACTATTTCTTTGGAACCACGCCTTCGCCCTTGATCCACTGGCCGAGCGAAAAGATCGCATCGGGCGGGAACTTACCTTCAAGGTCGGCCGCGGTCCAGTCGATCTGGCGGTCTTTCTTGTAGAACAGTATCTCGCCAAATTTGCCCGCAGACAATGGCTGAAATCTGCCGACTGCGTAAAAATTGCGCGCTTCGTATTCTTCAAGCCCAAAAACGGCCGATAGATCACCGATCCGGCGGATTATTGCCGGTGCCGCAAATTCCGCGCGGCGGCGTTCGGTGTTGGCTCCAATATCGCCGATCAGCAATTTGACGGTCTCGGTCCCGTTTTCGTTGGTATTAACCAGCGGCATGGCCGCATTGCGAAAGATAAAGTTCATCAGCTTGCCGGAGGCGTTGTTTGGCAGCGAAAGGTATTCCGCCGGGCCAAAACCCTGCTCACTGCCATCGGCCAATGACTTTAATGCCGTTCCGATAGCGATAAAGTTCATCTTTACCAAAAACATCTCTGACTTGTCGTAGAGCGCGCCGGTTTCGATCAGGATGACCGGCGTGCCCCAGGCTGAAAAATTGTCGCCGAACGCCGTTGCGGTGAACTCATCTTCATAGCGGCCGATATGGCCCGGGATATAGGGCTCGATGGCCTTGACCATCGCCGAAACCAGGCGCTTGTTGCGCTCGTGGCCTTCGCTGGTGGTCTTTTGAGCATCGCCGTACACGACAAGGAATGAGATGGCGGCCTGCTTGTTCGTTGGGCCCGCGGTTGTCAGGGCATTCTGATTGTGGAGGTTAAAACCAATGTTCGGCGACCATTCGCTACGCAGCTTCTTGAGCAGCCTTGCCTCCGGCGATTTGAGATTCAACGCGTCGCGGTTTATATCAAGCCCTTGTGAATTACGGCGTATGTACTGGTCGGCACCGTCCGGATTCAGCATCGGCACGGCACGGATGGTCAAGGTATTCTCTATCCTTTTGACCCATTCTTTATCACGGTTTCGCTGCAGAACGGCGAACAGGTCGATCAGTGCCGACGTTGCAGTCGGTTCGTCGCCGTGCATCTGCGACCAAAGGAACACCTTCAACGGCCCTTTGCCGAATTCAAGCTGGTATATGTCGCGGCTCTCTCCGCTTTGTCCGACCTTGGCGGCTCTTACGCCAGAGCCTTTCAACCCGTCTATATACGCCGCCAGGTCGGAATGTCTTACGTTCGAGGGCAAGATATTGGTTACGTGCCCGCTTTCCCAAAGGTCAGCAAGCTCTGCGGGGGTTTGTGCAGCGGCCATGATCACGGACAGAGTAATGATTATAAGGGAGACAAAGACACGTTTGGGCATATAGTCCTAAGATATTCGCAATAGCGGTTATCTTCAAATAATCCGTTCGGCAATCTATGATCTCAGCTCTCGAATTTCAAATTTCAGATCTCGAATTTCAAATTTCAGATCTCAAGCCTGGACTTAACACCCTCAACACCTCAGCCACGCTCCATGCCTGTGCGAAGCAGCCGCGTGGTTTATGCGGCGGATCGCCGTCAAATATCTCTGAGATCTGCCCCAAACCGGCCTCAGAAAGATGTGATCTTAGCCCCGAGAGCATTTGATCGACCCGCTTTTCCGTCGCCGGGCCTTGTCCATTCACCTTGCGGTACGCATCGATAAATGCACCGATCAGCCATGCCCAAACCGTCCCCTGATGATATGCCGAATCGCGTTCCA
>JADLDC010000173.1 GCA_020846885.1 Acidobacteriota bacterium
AGGCGACGGATATCGTCTTTGCGGTCGATAGCGTTCCGGCCATCTTTGCGGTCACGAACGAACCGCTGATCGTCTTCACGTCGAACATCTTCGCGATCCTCGGCCTCCGATCGATGTACTTTATGCTTGCGGGCGTGATCCACAAGTTCCATCTCATTCAGTATGGCCTGGCTGTGGTTTTGGTATTTGTCGGATTGAAGATGGTCTGGCTGAATGATGCATTCGGCGGCAAGTTCCCCATCACATGGTCGCTGGGGATAATTGCCGGTGCGATCGGCCTTTCGATCGTTCTTTCCATTATTTTCCCTCCGCGGGAACATGATGAAAGACCGGCCGATGAAGATGGCAAGTTAAACGGCGGCGATGGCACGGTATAACCGCTGCCATTCGTCCAGCGTAAGGGCTTCGGCCCGTATCTTTGGGTCGATCTCAGCCGCTCGAAGGGCTATATCATATTTGGGATAGAAGGCCTTTAGATTATTTGCAATGGTCTTGCGTTTCTGAGCGAATCCGGCGGAGACAAGCTGAAGCATGCCGGCTTCGTCTTTGAAATACGGTTTTGGAGTAAGTTTGACGACGGAGCTCCAAACCTTTGGTGCGGGCCAAAAGGCCGCTGGCGGAACATCGAAAAGCTTTTGCACATCAAAGGCGAGTTCGGCTAGGACGGTCAAGTAGCCTCGTTCCGAATTTCCGGCGCGGGCAGTGATCCGGTGTACCACCTCACGCTGAAACATCAGAATGAGCGAAGTAAATATCTCACGCTGAGCAGCAATGTGTCTTAACACAGCCGTTGAAATGTAGTAGGGCAAATTGGCGGCGAGTTTTACTGACGGCCCTGCGGTGCCTGCCTGCGGAACCGATCCAAACGGATAGAGCAAGTCGCTAAAATCTACCGTTAACGCATCGCGTTCTATCAAATGAAAATTTTCCCTGCGGCTGAAGCTCTCCCTCAGCGGCCCGATCAGATCGCGGTCAAGCTCGATCGCGATAACCTTTGCCCCTGTTTGCAGCAGCAGTTCGGTCAATGCCCCGCGGCCAGGGCCGATCTCGATGATCGAATCTTCCTGCTTCGCTTCGACCGCGGCGGCGATCTTCGTAAGATAATTTGGATCTGTAAGAAAATTCTGCCCTAGCGACTTTTTTGGCCGCGTCGGTTCGTTATGCGTCTCCTTCGATGGCTTCATTTTATTGGATAGCCGGTCATTTCAATATCGTCTCCAAGACGGACGATGTCGATGTCCTTGAGCCGAAGCGCTTCGGCGAGGCTGGAGATGCCCGGGCCGCCGACCGCGGACGGCGATTCTCCGCCGATGATCATCGGTGCATAAATAAAGGTGACCTTATCGATCAAGCGCGCCTCGACAAATGCTCCCGCAACGGCCGTGCCGCCTTCGACAAGAACCGATTGGATCTCGCGTTTGTAGAGTTCTTCTAAAACGGCAGTCAAATTTCTCGCTCCGCCTTCGACCGGGACAACTTCGACACCGCGATCGGTCAACCGTGCCACCGTTGCCGGATCGATACAATTTGTAAACACTATCGTTGGAACATCGGCGGTGGTCGTGGCAAGGATCGAATCCGGGGAAAGCCGAAGCCGATTGTCGAGAATAATGCGGGCCAAAGGCCGCCGTCTCGGTTTTCCGCTGCGGTCGGTCAGGCTGGGATTATCGACCGCGGCTGTGCTCGCGCCGACAAGGATAGCATCGTGTTCATGACGAAGATCATGGACCCGCGCTCGCGCGGCCGCACCGGACAGAGCTGTCGATACGCTGCTGTTAACCGATATTCGCCCGTCCAGCGACATCGCAAGTTTCAAATGGACAAAAGGCCGCTGATCGCGGTGCCAGCAGATAAATCTTTCATTTAGCCGCGAAGCCTCATCGGCAAGGATGCCCGACACGACCTCGATCCCGGCATTTCTCAATCGTTCAAATCCGCGGCCCGAAACCAGGGGGTTCGGATCTTCGATGGGGCACACCACCCGCTTGATACCGGCGTTGATCAATGCCTCGGTACACGGCGGCGTCTTGCCGAAATGGTCATGCGGCTCAAGCGAAACATAGGCCGTACCGCCGCGGGCCCGCTCGCCGGCTTGCTCAAGGGCAATGACCTCGGCGTGTGTCGTTCCGTCCTTAATATATGTGCCCTCGCCGACAATAGTTCCGTCGGTTGAGACGATAACGCAGCCGACCAATGGATTTGGCGATACACGGCCCACGCCGGCGCGCGCTAATTCAATTGCGCGAGCGGTTAGGTCAACATCAATTTTTGTAGGTTTGGGCAACGAAGATCCATTCGAAAACCAGCTATGTCATGACAGCTAGTTCTCAACAACTTTAGTTAAAAAGGCCATTCACATAACTTTCCGCGTCAAATACCATCAGGTCATTTACTTGCTCTCCGATCCCGACGTACCTTATCGGCAGATCGAGCTCTTTCGCGATCGCAACCGCGATCCCGCCTTTTGCCGTGCCATCGAGTTTGGTCAGTACAAGCCCTGTCACGTTTGCGACCTTTGTGAACTGGCGGGCCTGTTCAAGGCCGTTCTGGCCTGTCACCGCGTCGATAACGAGCAAGGTTTCATGCGGCGCATCCTGCACCTCGCGGCCGGCGATCCGCTTCATTTTTTCGAGTTCGGCCATGAGGTTCGCCTTGTTGTGAAGCCTGCCCGCCGTGTCAACGATCAGCACATCTGCGTTCCTGGCCTTGGCCGATTGAAGTGCGTCAAACAGCACGGCCGCGGGATCAGTTCCCTGTTTTTGCTGAATGATCGGAACATCGGCGCGCTCGGCCCATATTTCAAGCTGATCGGACGCGGCCGCGCGAAAGGTGTCGGCGGCACAGATCAGTACTTCATTCCCTTCGTTCTTGATACGCTGCGAAAGCTTTCCGATGGTTGTCGTCTTCCCGACGCCATTCACGCCGACGACCATCAAAACGTAAGGCTTTATCGCGTCCGCGACGTTTGTCTCGGACGCGACGCCGTGGTCCTTCGAATGCCGCAGGATATCGAGCAGCTCATTCTTCATGACCGATTTAAGAGCATCGAGATCGTTTATCTCCTGCCGCGAAACACCCTTGCGTATCGCTTCAAGCACCTGCATCGTCGTCTGCACGCCAATATCGGTCGAGATCAGCATCTCTTCCAACTCATCAAGCAGCCTGTCGTCTATCTGCTTGCGGCCTTCAAAAATCGTGTCGAGCTTTGTGTTGATCGAATCGCGCGTTTTAGCGATCGCATTCGAAAAGCGAACCCCGATCTCTCGCTCAACCGCCGCTTCCTGCGCCTGCAGTTCTTCCATCGACTTGTCGAGGCCAAGTGTCGATGTCGAGAATTTGTTTTCCTTTTTCCTACGCCAAAAAAGTGCCATATATATAACGCCCGCAGAAAAAGCCGACGCTTGTGTAAATATTCGATTATAAAAAAATATCGGACCGCAACAAAACGGTGGACGAAGAAGCCCGCATATAGAGCGGTCTCTATTCGATCGTACGCGTCCAAAGAAAACTTTTCGGTTCGTGTGATTCGTGCCTTCCTTTCGTTGGCTTCGTGGTGGCGAAGCCGTCAACCTTACCACGAAATGAACGAAAGGAAGGCACGAATCACCGCGAAACAAGGATCTTCGCGGCGTTCAAACGCAAATTGGCTACACTTTGGCGCGCAGATGAGCAAGGGCGTAATACTCAACATCCGTATTACGCCATTGCTCACACGCGGACATCTGCATGATCCGATGGCCTATCTAGCCAGCTTCAGCCTATCTCGCGATTTGAACAGTGCGTAGCCGAGGATGCATGAGAAAACGACCGAAAAATAGAATGTGATAAAACTGCCGATGATAGTTGCCGGCAGGTTGCCGACCTTTGGAAGATCAAGCGGGCTAAACAATATTCCAACGACACCCGCGATCACCAGGCTCATTACGCCGATAATAAGGCCCATAAGCAATATCAAGACATACGATCCGCCCAGCCGCCTGATCGTATCCAATCCGACCATTGGATTGATGGTTGCGGTGAATGACCTCGTATAGCCGGCCACCGCGCATGCCGCCGGGTAATAGAACAATCCCCACAAGAGCGTTAAGAACCCGAAAACCACAAGCGGTGCGGCAAGTCGGAGTATCTTTTGAAGCGCCGCCATGTAGCCAGCCTGATCAAACTCTGCCTGAACGGGTTGTGCGGATTGAATCTGCTTTGTTCTGATCTCCTGCAGCAACTGGTCCAACTTCTCCTGATCAGGCATCTGGCCCGGCGTTCCGGTTGCGGCCGCGCCCTGGCCTGTTTCGGCTGATGCCGCCGCCGTTTGCTGATCAGCCACGCGGCGTTCGTTCTGCTGCTTTACCTTGCTTAATATTTCGTTGACCTCTTTGGTCTGCTCGGCTGTCCGGTCCGGCGCATAGACCTGCGTTCCCGGCACACTTGTGAGTTCACGGTTAAACTTCTGCATCTCAGCCGCCGCCGAACTCAACACGAGATAAGTGCCGACCGCAACGACCAGAACGAAGGGCCCGAAGGATGCGATATTTGCCGCAATATACAGGAAGAACGGTTGAATGACATCGTCCCAAATCGAGAAGTCGTCAAAGCTCGGCATGAAATCAATATCCAAATTTCCCTGCGTGAAGTTGTCGATCAGGTTCGCCCTAATGCCAAACACGACCGTATTGGCGAGCATAAAGCAGAAGATCGCCGCGGCGGCCAGGAACAGGCTGCCGATCGACGCCGCCGATTGGCCGAATGTAAAGATCATGAACATCAGCCCGCCCAGGAACAGGCTTGACTTGAATTTGAACGGATACGCGATCGCACGCCCAAAATCGGAAAATCCGAAGGACTCAGACCCGATACCGGAATCGACCGCTGCTCGCTTTGCGTGCGTTGCGGCCTCGGCAACCGAACGGCACATTCCCCCGCAGCCCGGACAAATGCGGACGCCGCCGTAAGAGCTCGGGCACGCTTTGCATAACTCAATGCCGCAGCCCTTGCACACATAAGCCGCCTGACGGTCGCTGTGATTGGCACATTCGCCCGAAAGTGCCGCTTGAGGAGCGGCTGCGTTTTGAGATCGGCCCGGCGTCGAATGTCTTTCCGCTAGACTTGCGGCATCGGGCAATGCCCGGGGCAAAGGGGCCGTCGGTGCTTCCGAAGCAATTGGCGCCGCTTGAAAAGGTTCTTCAGCATTTACCGAAGCGTCCGTCATGCTTTGAACGACTGGCAGAGGTTCGCCCTTTGCCCTGGCATTGAAAAAAGGAATGAGCGAAGGCACTTTTTGTGCTTCGATCCATCGCAGGTTGCCTTTTCGGACCTTATCGTTCGGCTGCAGCGATCCCTCGCCGATCCATTCGGGCAGTTCCGCCAGCGGCGCCTCGTAGATCTGGCCGCCGACCTCAACCTGCCACATTTCGTTGCTGTGATCCAGGTTCATATCAAAAGTGGTTATGTGAGAGTGAGTATCTCTTCGTTAACAGGTTCCGGCACGGCATCGACCTCCGGCCGTCGGGGCGGGGCGACACGGTTGTTCACAAGCCCAACGGTGTCCTTGTTTTCGTTCAGGAATTTGACAATTCCCTTACCTATCTCGCCTGCGTCACAGCCGCGGATCAGGGCATCTACTACTTTCGCATCGTATCTCGTTCCAACGAAGGTCTTAATTCGTTCCAACGCCTCAGGCAGCAGCATTCCCTTTTGATAGGGCCGATCGATCGTCATTGCGTCGAATGTATCCGCTACCGAAACTATCTTTGCCTGGAGCGGGATCTGTTCGTCCGTCAGCCCCTGCGGATAGCCCTTGCCGTTCACCATTTCGTGGTGCATATACATTCCCGGCAAAAACTCTTTCATCGCCGGGATCTGCGACATTATCTTGTAGCCCTTTTGCGGATGGGTCTTCATTATCTCGAACTCCGCGTCAGTGAGGGCGGCGGGCTTTTTCAGGATCGCGTCGTCGATAGCGATCTTGCCTACGTCATGAAGCAGGGCACTAATGCGCAGCGTTTCAAGTTCTTCATCTCCCAGCCCAAGCTGTTTGCCGATGCCCACGGATATCCGCGCCACTCGTTCCGAATGGCCGCGGGTGTATTTGTCCTTACCGTCGATCGCCGCCGCAAGTGCCTTTACTGTACCAACGAACAGTTCGCGATTCTCTGCCGCCGCCTTGGCAAGCTTTGCGATGTGCTCTTCGAGCTTGTCGGTCATCAGGTTGAATGACCGTGCCAGCGTGCCGATCTCGGTCACATTGCGCGTATCGACGCGTGTCGAAAGATCACCCGATGCAATCGTCTCCGCCGCTGCGGAAAGCTTTAAGAGCGGCAGTGTCAGCACGCGTGCCGCGACCAAGCCGACAAGCAAAGCAAAGAAAGCGAACGCAAGGCTTGTCAGCCAGGTCTGCCAGCGCATTTCACCGACCGATGCCAGGGCCTTGCGTTCGTCCTGCATTGTAATAACGCCAAACGTCGTAGCCGGGCCAAAGCTAACAGTCGAGTAGGCCCCGATCATGTCGTATGAATTCCCGCCGAATTCTGCCTTGAACGGTACAAG
>JADLDC010000174.1 GCA_020846885.1 Acidobacteriota bacterium
GAGGTTTTTGAAAAGATATCTGAGAAATTTGGCATTACTTTTGACTAACCTCACCCACCGGTCAATATGCCGAGATTCCAAATTTTCTTTGAACCAGATTCGGTGGACGATATCCTTACGTCGTACCGATGGGGCCTTGAAACATGGGGCGAGGTTGCGGCGGAAAAGTGGTTGAGAGAATTGTACCGCTGCATCTACGACCGGCTAACCGTTTTCCCCAGAAGCTGTCCTGTAGCGCCGGAGAGCCGGGAACTGGACAGGGAGGTTCGCCAATTGGTGTTCTTGCGGTACAGAATCGTGTTCGAGATAGATGACCACATGGTCATCGTGCTTCGCGTGGACGGACCGTTCACCGGTTTGACTTTGGAAGAGTGAACTATCGTTTACGCAGGCGGACGAGGACATGCGATCGCGCAATGATTCCCTGATGAGTGTCCGGAAGCACGTTTTGAATTTGTCATGGTTGGGTGTGCAAAGGGGTCAACCGCGTAGATTATTTTGGGTCTTGTGCCTTGTCATTGGTACGATCGGATCGTTTGCGGTCTACAGTGCCGGCATCCCCGAAAATCCGCCTGGTTATTACGTTGACGAATCCGCACTTTCTTATAACGCCTACCTTGTAGCTGAGACCGGTGCCGGCGAACGCGGCGAGAAGTTCCCGCTGTTTTTTCCTGTTTACACAGGCCCTTTCACCCAGTATGCAAATCCGACGCAGATCTATTTACTTGCGTTGCTGTTCAAGATATTCGGCCCCGGGATCACTATCGCGCGCTTGTTTGCGGCTGCGTGGGTATTTGCCGCGTGCCTGCTGCTGGGCCTGCTTGCCCGCCGGATTTCGGGCAGCGGATGGATAGGTGCGCTTGTCGGCGCTTTTGCGCTTGTTACGCCGTGGTTGTTTGAGGTTTCGCGGCTGGTGCTTGAGACGTTCTTCTACCCGATGGCGCTCGTGCTTTTGCTCTGGGCTGTTTACCGCGCATCTTTGAAAGAAAAATGGGGCCTCATTGATATTTCGGCGATCACATTCGCCTTGGTGCTCTTGACCTATAGTTACACCATCGGCCGGCTTCTGGGGCCGTTGCTCGCCGGCGGGCTGATCTTGTTTGCGACGGGACGAAAGCGCGTCGTTTCGATCGCTTCGGTATGGGCAGCCTTTGCGCTTACACTTATCCCGCTGGCGGTGTACGCATACCGGCATCCGGAGCTCACCGACAGGTTTCGTACAGTTTCCTATTTCAAGCCCGGCGTGTCGTTCACACAGATCGCCGCCACATTTGCCGCACGCTTTTTTGAGGAACTGAACCCGATCACGATGCTTATTGCCGGAGATATCAATCCGCGCCATCATTTGCCGGCGGGTTTGGGAAGCTTTTATATCGGAGTGTTTGCATTGTCGCTGATCGGTGCCGCCCTCGTGATATTGCGGCACCGAAAGGACCGATGGTGGCTGTATATGTTATTCGGGGCGTTTGCGTCGATCGTTCCGGGGGCGATGACGAACGACCATTTTCATACGCTGCGAATGATCGCGTATCCGATATTTCTTCTTGTCTTAACAATTCCAGCATTGAGTTGGCTGTTGGGGTTCGAGAGAGTTCCTTCGGCCGAAGCGGCGGCGAATCCGGCTCGATCGCCACGTTCAACGGCGATCCGTCAAGCGATCCTGACCGCCTTGCTCACGCTGACCATCGTGCAGGCCGGTCATTTCTTTTGGCTGTTTCATCGTTACGGAGCGGACCGGGGAGAATATTTCGACGCAGGCTACAAGGTTGTCTATGACGCGGCCGTCGCACAGCCTGAGCGGCCGATATATCTCGTTGACGGATACTGGGGCCCGGCATATGTTCACGCCCTTTGGTACGCGACGCTCGAAGGCCGCGATACGAACGAATTTATCCATCTGCCATACCGAACGCGCCCGCCAGAAGGTGCTCTCGTTCTGAGTTCCGAACGGAATTGCAGGGATTGCGAGTTGATAATGGAAAGCGGCGAATATCTGCATTACCGAACAATTCCGCACGATGAAACTACCGATCGCGAGTCATCGGCCTCAGAAGGCCTAAGCCGGGACGAAGTCCACCCGTTCGAATGATCCCGGGATTCGATCCGGCCTAGAACGCCCACCAGCCTCTAGTGAACTGGATCGAGAACAATGCCAGGAATAGAATTGACCAGACTATGATCGAAGCGTTTATCCAGCGGCCTTGTTTCGAGAGAATTGCCATAAGGATAAACATCGGAAAGAGCGTAAGCGTATAGCGCGGAACGCTGATAACAAATGACGTGCTGACAAAAAGCAGCCAGTTCGCCGCCATCCAAAACCAATACGACTTTCGCAAATAGCGCCACGCGGCCAAGGTTGACGCCAAACCCAAGATCAAGAAAAGAAATTCCTGTGTACCCGTTATCTGAGCTTCGGCGGGTTTTGGATTATCGATCCTTCTGAACGTTTCCAGCGCGCCTTCCCACGGTAGCCTGAAGTATTTCCACCAATGCTCCCGCTGGTGAACGAGAAAGACCGTCGGATCGCCGGCTACAAAATAATTTAATGCCAGATATCCCGCGAAACCAGTTGGGATCAGGGCCAAAAACAGCCAGTTTTTATCGAATTGACGAGTTTCGCGATATTCTTCCCAAACTTCAAACGCAATGGCCGGCAGCAAGATCAGGCCGTTGATCCGCGTCAGGCAGGCAAGTGCTCCTAGAGCTCCAGCGATCAGCCAATACCTCTTTCGCGCCGCAAGAAAGCAACCGACCGAAAGGGCAAGGAAAAGGCTTTCTGTATATGGGATATGAAGGAAATACGCAGTTGGAAAAATGAACAGAAACAACACGGCACGATGCGCAGTTCTCTCCGAATGATCGAGTTTGACAAGCTTATTAAAGGCCAGGCCAAGTGCGACCGACGCGAGGCCGGACACAATGAAAGCACTGGTCAAATAATTTCCAGCGACGATTGCCGTCAAATGGACCAACGCGGGATAAAACGGAAAGAACACGATCAGATATCGGTCGTCACCGACGGCAGTGTATCCCGTTTCAGCGATCTTGAGATAGAGGGCCGCATCCCAGTGGTTCCAGATACCTAAAAATGAATTTGCCCCATCCAAGGGTCGATCGTTCACGATCTGGTAGGCCTGGGCGCCAAAGAAGAGGATAAGACCCTTGATCGCGAGCACGGCGGCAATAACATTTAGATCCGATCGGCCAAGTTTAGCGGTCACATTTTTGAACATTCAGTGGAAGCGGTCTCGTATCTAAAATTATGTATGGCCCAGCAGTTGGAACAGGATATATGAAGCGATTTATCTAGTAAAGTGAATTATGACTTTCGATTGGGAATTCGGACACCGGATCTCTTTTGCTACACTCTAAACAACTTCGATGCTTCTCGACCTGTCGCCATTAAAAGTCTCCCGCGATTATCGGCTGCTCTTTTTTGGGCAGCTTATTTCGTTTTTTGGTTCGATGATGACGTTTATCGTCGTGCCGTGGCAGATGTATGAGTTGACGGGGTCGTCGGCGATGGTGGGTTACATCTATCTTGCCGAGTTTGTGCCGATGGTCGTGCTGGCGTTTGTCGGCGGAGCGTTGGCGGATTTTTTTGATAAACGACGGCTGCTGCGGCTGACGGAAATGGCGCAGGGCCTTGCGTCGGCTGTCCTGTTGATAAATTCGCTCCTGCCGGATCCCAAGATCTGGGTGCTGTTCCTTTGCGTCGCGGCCCACGCGGGGCTTGCGGCGATCCAGCGGCCGGCGTTCGAATCGTTCATTCAGAAGATAATCCCGCCGGAACTTATGTCGGCGGTGATGGCGCTCAATTCTATCAGGTGGAGTTTGGGCGCAATTGTCAGCCCGGCGATCGCCGGCGTCATTGCTGTCAAATTGGGGCCGTCGATCGCATACGCATTGGACCTGGTCACTTTTGCCGGAACCCTCTACGCGGTGTACGCCATTGCCGCCGTCGCGCCGCCCGAGAATGCCGAACGGCCGAGTTGGCAAGGGATCAAACGCGCATGGCGATACGCCTTTTCGCGGCAAGAGCTGCTTGGAACATATTTTATCGATATTGCGGCGATGTTCTTTGCGATGCCGCAGGCGCTTTATCCGGCCTTGGCGATGGTCTTTGGGGCAGAGTATGTCGGGTTCTTCCCGGCGGCGATCGCGTCCGGCGCACTTGTCGCGAGCCTTACCTCCGGCTGGACAAAGAACATCCAGCGGCACGGGTTGATGGTGACCCTGGCGGCGGCTTTGTGGGGCATCGCGATAATTTTCTTTGGCCTTTCCAGCAGTATTTGGCTCGCGCTCGCGTTTCTCTTTGCCGCCGGATTCTTTGATATGATATCCGGCATCTTTCGCGGTTCGATCTGGAATCAGACGATACCCAACTATCTGAGGGGAAGGCTTGCGAGCATTGAGATGATAAGCTATC
>JADLDC010000175.1 GCA_020846885.1 Acidobacteriota bacterium
TAAGCAGCCTGAACTGGATCCCGGTGCGGTCGATCACCCGGCCCATTATCCCGCCAAGGGCGTCTATCTCTCTGACAACATGGCCTTTAGCGATCCCGCCAATGGCCGGATTGCACGACATCTGGCCGATCAGGTCAAGATTGATCGTGACCAACGCAGTCTCCGCCCCAAGGCGCGCCGCCGCCGAGGCCGCTTCGCAACCCGCATGGCCCGCCCCGATCACAATAACGTCAAACCGTTCATCGAACATAACAGTCTATATTACAACATCCGGATTCCGGTCGCATGCCGTTCGCAGTGACAGGTCCGGCCCGGTAGCGTCATTTTCCGACTTTCGTTAAAATGTAATTGCCGCCCCAAACGCGGCCGGCCTTTTCATTCCTATTTATGAGCGCAGCAACACGAGTACTGGTTACCGGCGCAGGCGGTTTCATTGGAAGCCATCTGGTCAGTTTTTTGAAAAATAAGGGCTTTTGGGTGCGCGGCGTCGATCTCAAGCATCCGGAGTTTTCGCGATCCGACGCAGACGAATTTGAGATCCTTGATCTTCGCCGATGGGATAATTGCCTGCAGGCGACACGCGGGATCGAAGAGGTGTATGCGCTTGCCGCTGATATGGGCGGCATGGGCTTTATTTCGGCCCACCACGCTCAGATACTCTATAACAACTCCCTGATCAATCTGCACACGATCGAGGCGGCTCGGGTAAATGGCGTAAAGCGCTATCTATACACGTCATCGGCCTGTATCTATCCCGAATATCTCCAAGAAGAGGCTAACGTTACGCCGCTGAAGGAAGAGAGTGCATATCCGGCCCAACCTCAAGACGCATACGGTTGGGAAAAACTTGTTTCTGAGATACTTTGCGGCCATTATAAGAGTGACTACGGCATCGAGACCAGAACAGTCCGATTTCATAACATTTTTGGCGAGAACGGGACCTGGGAAGGAGGCCGCGAAAAGGCTCCGGCCGCACTCTGCCGTAAGATCGCCACCGCGAAATTGCTGAACGCGCCTGAGATCGAGATCTGGGGAGACGGCGAACAGACGCGGTCGTTTTGCTACATAAATGATTGTGTAGATGGCATTTATCGCCTTATGAGATCTGACTTCTCCAAGCCGCTGAACCTCGGCCAGGACCGAATGGTCACTATCAACGAACTGGCTGATATAATTGCTGAGATCGCCGGTGTCAAGGTCGAAAAAAAGCACATCGATGGCCCAATGGGCGTTCGGGGCCGAAATTCGGATAACACAAAGCTACGCGATGTACTCGGGTGGGAACCGGCCGTCTCGCTTGAAGACGGACTCTCAGTAACATACCGATGGATCGAGCAGCAGGTCGAGCAGAAACTCTCCCAAGCAAATACCCCGGCCGCTACATCTGCGTGATGAGTCCTCGAATGATCAAGGCCGCACTAGTCATTCCCGTCCACAATCGCCGCGAGACCACCCTGCAGGCCCTTCGAAGCCTTGCCCGGATCGACCGTACCGGCCTTGAGGTCCGCATATTTGTCGTCGATGACGGCTCAACAGACGGCACCTCGGCCGCGGTCCGAAAGGATTTCCCAGAGGTCGAACTGGTAAGCGGCGACGGTTCGCTGCACTACGCCGCCGGTACCAACCGCGGAATACAGGCGGCCCTCGACTGGGAACCGGACTTCATCGTCGCCATGAACGACGATTCGATCTTCCACGACCAATTTCTTCAGCGCCTGGTCGCAACCGCAAAGGCAAACCACCGTTCCGTGGTCGGGGCCTTACTTTTGCTTTGGAATGAGCCGCACAAGGTATTTCAGGTCGCTCCGCAATGGAAGACACTTAGCGGAGGGTGGCAAATGCCGCAGAACATGACTGCGTTCGACACCGGCGAAACCCCATTCGCCGTCGAATGCATCGTCGGCAATTGCGTCCTTTATCCGGTTGAGGCCATTCGCGAAAACGGGTTAATGGATGAATACCGGTTTCCGCACGGATGGGGTGACGCCCAATACCTAATGCGAATGCGTAAGAACGGCTGGAAACTCCTGGTTGACCCAAAGGCCCTTGTCTGGTGTGAGCCGAACACAAACCCGCCCGGACTTCATTCGGTTGGGATGGCCGCCGCCTTCAAAGTACTTTTCACCGATCGCCGTCATCCAATGAATCTGCACCGTCAATTCGTGGCGCGGTGGGAATCTGCTCCGTCGAAACTATTGGCCTTTCCCGCGTTCGCTATTTATTGCCTGCGCCTTCTCCGAAAGATCGCGATCTACTCACTTGCCGCTCGGCAGGGTTCGACCCGGCAAGAATGAACCGAAAGAACCTCGACCACCTAGGTCCATCGTCCCTTCAACCCGGGCGTCGAATCCGAGACCGAACGGAATTGAAGAAGCCTCGCTCGATCCATGTTTTTGAATGAGACGATCGGCATAATCCCGTGATCAGCAAGTTTTTCAGCTGAAATTTGGCTAAGCTGCACCTCAGCGCACGGCTGGTAGACGGACTGGCCATCTTTTTTGTACATATGAAGCGGCAGGCCGTCGATGTCCTGAACAAACCGCTGGCCGAACTCCCACTCAAATTCCCGGAAACTTTGAGCCAGCAATAAAGCGACGGCAAAACATCCATTGGCCCAAAGATGATCATCATGGCCAAAACCATCCGTAAACTCTTCAAATGAAAAGGCTTCCGCCGGCTCGGTGTCGCTGCCGTACGGCAGGCGGGCCAGGAACCGCGGCATCGTCAGGCCGAGGTATTGCGATTCAGGCAAACCACGGAGCGTAGTCCACAATTTACCCGCATTTGACATTCCGGTTAGGTCCCATGCCTCCTTATCCGGATGATCCGCCAGAGAATGAATACCTAATACTTCGGGCCGGATGTGAGAAATAAACGGCGTCCGAGATGCCGCAGACAACTTCGCGATCCGGATCAGGGCCGCAACGTCGTCAACATCAGGAAGAAACGCAAAATTCCCGGCAACGGCCGCCCACGGCTCGCCATTTTGTCCGGAGGCAAATATTCTTGCAATGGCATTGCCGCCGGCATCTGACCTCAGATCATTCGCGAGTTCCTCCTTGGAAACATCGAGAATGTATATCTTAAGATCTGCAGCGGTTTCGGTCCGCCGGACCAGAAAGAACAGGCCCCGCCAGGCAGACTCCAATAGTTGGAACCGGCGGTCGTGAAGAATCGACCGCATTGTTCCGCTTATTGCATGATCGACCGCCGCCACCATTGCCGCTTGCTCATTTTCATCAACGGTGATCAGATGCGGCCGAACAAGGTCGCCGATCAGCCTTGAGAGATCTGACGAAACGGCCGGCTTTGGCGTTGCCGCACCTCCCTCAGGTTGGGAAAGGATCGCATCCAATAAATTGTCGGCACCAGCCGGAGCCAAAGGCGTCACGGGTTTGGGTTCCGCGGGAGCGTCCACTGTTGCGGACCATTCGCGAACTTCCCTTGCGGCAGAATTGAACGTGTCTGAATTTCGCAGCCGCTTCCGAAGGCCGCGCAACTCCGCAAAAACAGGAATATTTTTGAATAGTTCGTCCGGATGGAAATCATCGATCGAGCTGAACTCGAGTTCTGCGAGTGTTCCGCCGAGATCGAGGTCCAAACAGACGCCCAAACCCTTCATCACATCGTCGAAATTGTCACGATCGATCTCGATGGGCCGCCTGTTCGCCAGTTCGCGCTTGGCCCCGTCGGCGGTCCAATCGCCGAGCACAAGCAATTGAAACGGCCGGTCTTCGACAACACCTGATCTTTCGGTCTCGAATGTAAATTCAGCTTCTAAATTAGGATCTTTCGGGAACATTGGTTCATTGCCTCCTAAGTTTAGAATCATTGTATTTCGAAATCGCCCGTGCGCGTAATCCCTTTTAAGATATTAAGGCAGGAATTACTCGGTCCGAATGGAGAATTCTTTCCGGTTTCAGGTAAAATGCTCACAACTCGAATTTTATGAACTACCGATCGGCCATAAGTTCCGATGGCCATAATCAAA
>JADLDC010000176.1 GCA_020846885.1 Acidobacteriota bacterium
CACTCGTCCACAGTCAACGTCAAAATTGGTAGCCGTCGTCCTTTTCGCATCAGTTCCTCCTCTGTTATAACTGATACGAAAATCGTTAACCATTTGTTGCATGAACTTTAGAGACAGGACACTAGAAAAGACACGCAAAGTGCGGCAGCAAGATTTTCAAAGAAGAATAGATCAGTTCGATCACTACCCGCTTTTCGCATTAACAAAGATCCTGTTCTTCGATAAAACGCGCATAGTCTTCAACGGCAGCCTGGATCACCCGATATGAATCCATCCTGCCGTAAGAGTATGGTATTTCGCAGACATTTGGAGCGTCGGGCAGATTCTTGTATGTAAGGAAGTAATGCTCGAATCGTTCAAGTATCCCTTTTGGCAATTCAGCTATTTCACGATACTGCTCAAATACCTTGTCGCCTTTTAGGACCGCGACTATCTTGTCGTCCGCCTCGCCGTTGTCAATAAGGCAAAATCCGCCGATGGGACTGGCCTTGAGGATAATGTCGCCGCGCGGGATGTGATGTTCACTCAGGACAAGAATGTCCAGCGGATCACCATCGCCGCGGGCTATCGGAATATTGGTCTTGCGTCGGGCAAGAGACGCGACGCCTTCATCGCAGTACGTTCGCGGGATAAACCCATAGTTTGCGGGAACGACATTGGAATACTGCTGCGGCCGATCTATCTTAAGATATCCGGTTTCCTTATCTACCTCATATTTCACAGTGTCGCGCGGAACGATCTCAATAAATACCGTCACTTCCTCAGGGGCATCGAGACCGATCGGGACGCCATGCCAAGGGTGGGCTTTGTTGGTTCGTACCATACACATTATTATTGTCGCGGCGATATCAAATGTCGAACGCTGTAACAACTGAAACACAACCGGGAGCTTTGGTCGTACGATTCACGCGGCCTGAGGACCGAAATCCATTGTCGCTTTCGGTCATTTCAGAGCTTGAAACCATCCTCGATAGTATTTGGGTGCTTCCAAAGCTGATCTTTACCGGATCGGATGGCGTTTTTGCATCAGGTGCGGACCTTCGTGAAATAGCGCGGCTTTCGTCAGATGAGGCCGCCGCTTTTGCCCGTCGCGGACAGCTTCTGATGGACCGCATTGCTAGACTTAGGGTGTTGACGATAGCCGCGATCAACGGTCCTTGTTTTGGTGGAGCTCTCGATCTTGCCCTGGTTTGCGACCGCCGCGTCGCCGCCCCTGACGCCAAGTTCTGTCACCCGGGGGCCGGGCTGGGCATAATCACAGGTTGGGGCGGAACGCAGCGTTTACCTCGGATTGTCGGCGAGGCCAAGGCGTTGGAGATGTTGTTCACGGCCGAACCTATCGACGCGGATGAAGCGAAACGGATCGGGCTGATCGACACTATAACCGCCGACCCGCTTCATGCCGCGCTCAATTTTTAACCGCACCTTTTACCTCAACATCGGGTCTTGTAAAATTGTCATAGCTAAACATGATCGAAGTTTCTTTCCTTGCCGCTTCGCCGTTTCGCGGTTTGCGAAACTGGGTAAAGACGAGCCGTTTCGGCGTTAGGATCGAGAATGGGCTTTCTTGATAGACAAGCACCGTTTCTACCGCGATCGCCTGGGTTGATCCCCCCGGGGCCTGAAGAAAGACGCGTCTTTCTTCTTTGCGGGCCTGAAACGTTTCCTGGTCGATCCAGAATTTGCCAGCTACCCTTGCGGTGAAGCCCTCCGGAACATCGATGTCATAGACCAGTTCGGGCTTACCGTCGTTCACCATGAGCTTTGGGTCCATCGAGATGTACCGTGTATCGCGAACTTGTTCATACGCGAGCAAATAGACCGGTCGGCCGTCCAAATGTTCAATTGCGTTAACCGTAAATTTGAATGAAGGGCGGATGTTGTCCGCGAGCACCGCCGCCTGAAAAAGCGTCAATCCGTTGATCGAGACCGACCCGTCAAAGCGCGAGCCTTCTTTTTCGATGCGTTCCCATTCTCGCGCCGACTCTCCAAGTTCGGCGATCTCGGTGAAAAACTCTTCGGCGCGTTTATCGGCTTTTTCGACCGGCTTTCCGTCGACCGAGACAACGTTTCGAAACTCGCCGATCCTTCCCGTCAACGGCGATTGGTAAACGATGAATGTAGAAACAATGGTTCGCGTCGATCTGACACGGCCGTTTTTATCGAACTCTTCATACGTCTTTGTTTCCCGCGACAGAAGGTCCTTGAACTCGTTAATGTATTGTCCGCGCTGCTGCGCGGCCCTTACTGCGATCTCGTCAGCGCTACGTGCCGGCCGCGTTTGCCCGGTGATAGAGATCGCCGCCAAAACAAATACGATAAGCCCTCCAAGAATGGCCTTTAGCGTCCAATTTCCCATGATCTGTGTAGATATATTCATCCCTGGCTAAAGAAAAACTTCCGTTGATATTGTATCATCCACTTTTATGGTCAAAGTAGATGTTTGGAATTGTGTATCGACCGAACAGGTTGCAGACTGCCGCGTTTTTCGCGTTAGACAAGATCATTGCGACCGGAATGGAAGCGGAGAGACAAGCGATTTCTTTGTTATTGAATCACCGGACTGGGTGAACGTAATTCCGCTGACCAATGACGGCGATGTGGTCATGATCGAACAGTTCAGACAGGGGACCCGCGAAGTGACGCTTGAACTGCCGGGTGGAATGATCGATCCCGGCGAAACTCCCGAGGCAGCGGCGCGCCGCGAACTTCGTGAGGAAACCGGTTATTCATCGGATGATTGGATACTGATCGGGGCGTCGAGGCCGAATCCGGCGCTTCAGAGCAATACGATGTACCATTTCCTGGCTCGGAATTGCAAAAAGACCTCTGAAATCTCTCTCGACGAAAACGAAAGCATACTGACAAAGACCGTTGCGGAAGCCGAGGTGCGGCGATTGATCGCGGACGGCGTCGTGACGCATTCGTTGGTTGTTGCGGCATTCTTATATCTTCAATTGCTCGAACAGGCATCTGCAACCGGCCCTTTGCGGCCGCTGTCGGCTTGCCCATAGGGCCGTTTGGGCATTATCCTGAACGCACCAGATCTTCCTATGAAAGTTCAACTTGTTAGGCTCGCCCATGCCCGTTCGGGTGATAAGGGCGATACCGCAAACGTCGGAATTATTGCGTTCAAGAACGAATTATACCCGGCGCTTGTACGTGAAGTGACAGCCGAGGCCGTAAAGAAACACTTTGGTCCGATGGTGCACGGCGACGTCGAGCGCTTTGAGTTGCCAAATCTTAACGCGCTCAATTTCCTGCTCCACGGGTCACTCGGCGGCGGAGGCACCTTAAGCTTGATGACCGATGCCCAAGGGAAAACGTTCTCAACAGCCCTTTTGCGGATGTTCATCGATGTGACCGACGAAGAGGCGCGTGCCGCGGATCTCGAACCGGCCGCTGCCGCCTAGGCCCGAACTACCAGATTTTCGTGACTTGCGTTGGCGTGATCTACGGTACCGCCAGCGAGAGAATAGCTTTGCTTTTGGAGGGATAAGTTTCGTGAAAACATTTGCCCGTCGAATTTTGGCGCTTGCGGCTTTGCTTCAGATCGCGCTGGCTCCGCTGCCAGCTCAATCAAATGCCGCGCTCCTTGGATTTTCAACAGAGAATTCGGCCCGACAGCGTTCGGTCGAGGCACGATTTGATTCGGCCCTATCAGCCGCAAATCTGCGCGAGTGGATGAAGCGCCTTAGCGCTCGCCCGCATCATTTGGGATCTGCATATAACAAAGAGAACGCGGATTTTATAGCTGCCCAGTTGAAGACGTGGGGTTATGAAACCAGGCTCGAGCGGTTTGACGTACTCTTCCCGACGCCCAAGTCCCGTTTGGTAGAAATGACCGCGCCCGAGCGGTTCACGTTAAAGCTCAATGAGCCCGTTGTTGAAGGCGATGCGACCTCCGGACAGCAGTCGGAACAACTGCCGAGCTATAACGCGTATTCAATTGACGGTGATGTTACCGGGCCGCTGGTATATGTAAACTACAGTGTTCCGGCCGATTATGAAGAACTTGAGAAACGCGGCATCGACGTAAAAGGGAAGATCGTTATTGCCCGTTACGGCGGTTCATGGCGTGGCATTAAACCCAAGGTCGCCGCTGAACACGGCGCGATCGGATGCATAATATACTCCGACCCGCGGAATGACGGATATTATCAGGGCGACGTATATCCAAAGGGTGCATACCGAAACGCTGACGGAGTACAACGCGGATCGGTGATGGATATGCCGCTGTTTCCGGGCGATCCGCTGACCAAGGGCATTGGCGCTGTTGCGGACGCTCGACGAATTCCTATCAAAGATGCGCCGACACTGACAAAGATCCCAGTGCTGCCTATCTCGTATGGCGACGCTCTTCCGCTGCTTCGAAATCTTAGTGGAGCCGTTGTCCCGGAGAGCTGGCGCGGGGCACTTCCGATCACCTACCATTTTGGCGGAAACACACCGACGGTCCGTATCAAACTTGAGTTCAATTGGGACATCAAACCCATCTACAATGTCATCGCGACGATGCGCGGCGGCGAACGGCCGGACCAATGGATAATCCGAGGTAATCACCGAGATGCATGGGTGAACGGTGCCGAGGACCCTATCAGCGGGCTTGTCGCCCTGATGGAAGAGGCGCGGTCGATAGGCGAACTGGCCAAGTCCGGATGGCGCCCAAAACGAACGATCATTTACGCAGCTTGGGACGGGGAAGAAGAAGGTTTGCTGGGTTCGACCGAATGGGCGGAACAGCATGCCGCTGAACTTGCGGACAAAGCAGTCGCCTACATCAATACCGATTCGAATGGCCGCGGCTTTCTTGGCATTGGCGGCTCGCATACGCTTGAAAAATTCATCAATCAGGTTGGCCGCGATGTGCCTGACCCGCAGACAAAACTGAGTGTGTGGGAACGAGCGCGAGCAAATCAAATAGTGAACGGCTCGCCCACGGCCCGCCGCGAAGCGATGAATCGCGGCGATCTTCGAATATTTCCGCTCGGTTCCGGTTCAGATTACACTCCGTTTCTTCAACACCTCGGCATCGCTTCACTTAACATTGGCTTCGGCGGCGAGAGCGGCGGCGGTTCGTATCACTCGGTCTACGATTCGTTCGACCATTACACGCGATTCGGTGATACAGATTTTGCGTATGGAATAGCGTTAGCAAAGGTCTGCGGCCGGACAACATTGCGTCTTGCCGACTCTGATACGGTACCGTTCGAATTTTCGAATTTTGCGGAGACTGTTGGGCAGTATGCGAATGAAGTAACGCGGCTTGCCGACACAATGCGCGACGAGA
>JADLDC010000177.1 GCA_020846885.1 Acidobacteriota bacterium
CGGGCATGTGTTCGGTAATAAAATTCGGGAAGACCTGGTCAGGCTTTGCAAACGGAAATGTGCCCGGAACACCGCTTCCCGCCACGCCGGCTTGAGCGTACTCCGCCGAGTTGTACGGGGCGTAAAATGCAAACAGCAGCACTCCGATAAACAGAAAACCGATGAACTGTGCCAGCACGACGGCACCGGAACTGAGCAGCGCAGTTGCTGCCGATGACGGCTTGTTGGTGCAGAGATATCGTTGGACCAGATATTGATCCGTGCCGTGCGTTGACATCGTCAAAAAGCATCCGCCGATCAAACCGCCCCAGAACGTATACGTCTTTGCGAAGTCGAGGCTGAAATCGAAAACATCGAACTTATCGTACTGGCTGCCGACGTTTAGTACTGTCGAAAGACCGCCGTCGATATTCTGGATAAGCACAACGGCGGCCGCAATAGCACCGCCGATGTAGATCACCAACTGTACGACCTCGACCCATATCACGGCTTCCATTCCGCCGTAAAAGGTAAAGATGATCATCACCAAACCGAGCAGGATGATCGATCCGATGATTATCGTTGTTTGATCGGCGGTCGGATTGAACGACGTGTAAACGGCGGCGAGAACGATCGCCGTAAGAAGCAGCCGAATGCCGTCGGCGATATTTCGCATTACAACGAAAAGCGCCGATGCAAGCATCTTTACTTTGTTGCCGAATCGATCGCCAAGCAGTTGATATACCGTCTGAAGTTCGCCTTTGAAATAAAGCGGAATGAAGATGAGCGAGATGACGATGCGTCCCAGCATGTAGCCGAAAACAAGCTGCAAAAACTGGAAATTTCCGCCTTTCGCAAATGCCACGCCGGGTACGGAAACAAACGTGATCGTGCTTGTTTCCGTCGCCACGATCGACATGGCTATCGCCCACCACGGCACGCTCCGGTCACCGACGAAATAGTCTTCGGTCGTCTCCTGCTTTCCGGCGTACAAGATGCCGAAGGCGGTGATGCCGATCAGATAGCCGAAAATTATGATCAGGTCGATTGGCTGCATCAGAATGCGGAGTTATCTTGATCCGACTTTTGGTTATTTAGGCACCAATACAATGGTCACGCTGCGGTTCGGGACCGCATTCTGCGTGACAGCCTTGCCTTCGTATTGTTTACCGTTCAGTTTTAGCGAAACGATGTTCTCATACCTGACCTGAACGCCAGATGCCGAATACATTACCCTTCCGGCTTCGCTTGTACCTTGCGTCAGGGCCGTGCCGTTAAATGTTGGTTCGTCCACGGCTATCACATCCACCGGCGGAGCCGTTTTCTCACCGGCGGCGACCGGTTTTGAGAAATAAAAACTCATCTCGATCGTTCGCTCTTGCCCAGCGCCTTTTAACACAATATCGGCTTTCAGATCAGAACCGGCAGGGACCTCTGCCTTGGGCGCCGGCTTGTTCTCAGCACAAGCGGCAAACGATAAAAGCAAAAGGGAAATTAGAATTGTCCTCATATTTTTAAGCGGAGAAGAAGATCGTTAATTGTACAGCCTTACTTCGCCGATTTCCATCGAAAGATCGTTTCGTGCGTTTCGGTCTTTCTTTTCGTCTGCTTCGTGGTCAGGATCCGGCTTCGCCACCACGAAAGGCACGAATCAAGAAACGAAGGAAGCGAAACGATGGACCTAAGTTGGATTCGAAGGCCCTTTGGACAAACCCTGCTTCGGGCCGATCTGCATAGATCTTCGCTGACGCATTTTACTCCCTTAAGCTCATTACCGCAGCATCGACGACGAAAGCCGAACTTTCGAGCGCTCGTTCGGCCGGTTCGCGGTCAACCTTCGCCCGATGCATTACAAGCGCGATGCGAAGGTCATGCTCGGCATCTTCAAGCAAGGCAGATGCCGCCGGAGCCTCAAGGCCCGTTTCCGCCATCAGTATCCGCAGGCCGCGTTCGCGAAGTTTTTCGTTCGACGTTTTCATATTCGTCATCCGGTTGCCGTTCACGTAGCCGAGCCGGATCATCGCGATGGTCGAGATCGTATTGAGTATCAGCTTTTGCGCGGTACCGGCCTTCATTCGTGTCGAACCGGTTATCGCTTCAGGCCCAACGACCGGAACGATCGCGATGGCAACCGCTTTTGTGATCTCGGAATCAGGATTACAAACGATGGCCGCTGTAAAGCAGCCAAGCGAACGGGCGTATTCAACGGCCCCGATCGTGTACGGCGTGCGGCCGGACGCGGCAATGCCGACAACGGCGTCCTGCCTGTTCAATCCGCGGACCTTGAGATCGGTCATAGCCGCCTCACGGTTGTCCTCACTGGCCTCCGTAGCTTTATAAAGTGCCTCATAACCGCCGGCGATAATGCCCTGCACGAGATCGTATGACACACCATATGTCGGCGGGATCTCCGACGCGTCCAGTACACCGAGGCGTCCGCTTGTTCCCGTACCGATATAGAAAAGCCTGCCGCCTTTTTCCAGCCGCTCAACGATACGGTCGATAGCATCTGCCACCTGCGGGAGAACTTTCTCAACCGCCGCCGCGACAAGTTTGTCCTCATTGTTGATCAAGAGCGCCGCTTCGAATGTCGAAGCTTTGTCGATCGCAACCGTGTTCGGATTTTCCTGTTCAGTGATTGAAAGCATTCGAGCAAATTTCTCTATCGGCCATCGCCGTTATTCGAAACACGCTGACTTTCCAGCGCCATCAGAGCGGCAGCGTGGGCCGGGGATATCTCTGGCCGGGTCAGGAAAGCTTTGGGCGCGACAGTGCGAATGGTGTCGATCATTGGTTTTGTCAATAATTCTCCCGCCCTGAACACGCTGCCGACACAGCCGATCGAGACCTTTGTTTTTGCCAGGCCAAGTTTTTCGATGACGGCGCAGGCGGCAAGGCCGAGTTCTGTGCCTGCCTCCTGCATTATGTTAACTGCGACCGCGTCGCCTTCCTGCGCGGCCTCGACCACATATCTGGCAAAACCGGCGATGCGGCTATTGTCAACTTGCGGCGAATAGATCGCAACGATCAGATTCTCTGGCCCGGAGGCCCTGAAATATTCTGATGCCTGCTCGCTCAAACTGGTTGCGATGCCGCGGCCATCCGACGCCTTGGCAACGGAGTGCAGCGCGGCCTGGGCTATTCCCACGCCGCCGCCTTCGTCACCCGCAAGCGGGCCCCATCCGCCGGAGATCGCCATTTCGCCCTGTTCGTTCTTGCCAAGACAGATCGATCCGGTGCCGGCTATCACTACCAGCCCAGGTTTGCCGCGCGTTGTCGAGTAGAGGGCGATCTCGGCATCAGTGATTACCGTCGTGTTCCTGATGCCCGTGCTTTTTATGAACCGGTCGCGCACGCGCTGGCGCTGATCGATACGGCGGACCCCGGCAAGCCCAAGCGTCGCGGCATTTATGTCCAGCCGCGATACACCGCCGTCGTCGCATGCATCGTTGACGGCTTTTACGATGTTCGCGACGGCCGTTTCAACCCCAACCCGAAGAGGGTTTGCCGGCCCCGAGAACGCTTCGCACTTGATCTCACCCTTTGCGGTCATGAGCGCGATGTGAGTTTTCGTGCCTCCTCCATCGACGCCCAAATAGAGCGTTCGGCCGCTGCCATTTCGTTTTGCCACTTTAACAGCCATCCGGCGATAAACTTGCCATTAAAAACTGAACTATTCTTGTCGATACTTGACATATAATCAAATTTAACAGATTTTATGTATTCGATAAGATCGGTTGATATACAATAGGTTTGGGGTTCCGCTTTTTGGGGCGGCATCCGAAACGCCATCCTGTAAAGTTCAGAAGCACAAGCAGCCGCCCGGTAAAAAGGCGCGGCGCAATACGAACGGAATATGGAGATCAGACAGCTAAAGGCCTTTCTGGCTATCGCCGAGGCGAAAACGTTTACGGCCGGTGCTCGACGTGTGAATGTGACCCAGGCCGCCATCTCCATGCAGATCCGCCAGCTTGAGGACGAGGTCGGACTGCCGCTGTTCACGCGAACGCCGCGGCGGGTAATTTTGACCGAAGCGGGCGAATACCTGCTCGAGCGCGCGAGAAAAATATTGCGCGAACACGACTCTGCGTTGGCAGAGATAGCTGAGGTCGCCGGAGCGGAATACGGGCGGTTGCGGATCGGTTCGGCGTCAGGTACGTTTTCGATGAGTCAGCTTCCCGGTATCCTTTCAGGCCTGCTCGAAAAATTTCCAAACGCGGAACTTACGGTCTCTGCCGGTACGAGCCAGACGCTTGTTGACAAGATGATGCACGGCGAGATCGATATGGCGTTTGTCTCGCTGCCGGTCGAGAATCTGAACATCAACACTGAGTCGCTGTTCTCGGATGAGATCGTTGCGATAGCGCATCCCAAACATCCGCTGGCAAAAGAAAAGTACATCAGCGCCGCCACGCTGGCCGGCGAGAACCTTATTCTTGGCGAACGCGGCGGCAACACGCGGCGAATGATAGACGAATTTTTTCAGGCCGCGAATGTTAGGCCGAATATCACAATGGAACTTTCGCGGCAGGAGGCGGTCACGCGTATGGTAGAGAATGGCCTCGGCGTCGGGATGGCCGGTGCAAAGTCGGTCGCACGCGAGATAAAGGACGGAAGGCTGGCCTCATGGCTGATTGAAGGCGCCGAGATAAAATGGGAACTTGGCTTGGCCCGCTTGCGCGGCGGACATTTTTCGCCGATCGGGAAGGAGTTTGTGCGGTTGTGCAAAGAAAGCTTCGTCGAACGCGAGCGGGAACTGCGGGCAAAGCGGTAGGAGTTTCAACGCAGAGACGCGGAGGAGCAGAGAGAAGATAAAAGATGGGATTTCTACGATCGGGTAGCCAATTTGCAGGTAGTGGCCGGAGGGTTTTTTCTGTAATCCTTTTTCTTACTCTGTGCCTCTGCGTCTCTGCGTTGAAATTTGCAGCCCAGGGACTGCCGGTCGCGAAGCCGCAAGCGGTTGGGATGGATGCGGCGACGCTGGATCGGATCGACGGGTTGGTAAATGCCGACATTGCCGCGAAGAAGCTGCCCGGGGCGGTCGTGATAGTCGGGCACAAGGGAAAGATCGTTTACCGCAAGGCATTCGGCAACCGCTCGCTCGTGCCCAACGTCGAGAAAATGACGATCGACACCATTTTCGATGTCGCGTCGCTAACGAAACCCATCGCCACCGCCACGTCGATAATGATCCTCGTCGAACAAGGCAAACTGCGGCTGAACGACACCATCGGCAAATACATCCCCGACATAGACGACGAACAGGCCAAGCGCGTGACGGTTTTGCAGCTCCTTACTCATACGTCGGGCTATCGGCCGGATTTTGACCTCGGCGAAAAATGGACCGGGCGGGAAGGGATGCTGGCGGCTTTGAAGAAGGAAAAGCTGAGGAATTCGCCGGGGACGAGGTTTGTTTATTCGGATATTGGGTTCGAGGTTCTTGGGGAGATCGTTGTCCGCCTGAGTCCGCTCGACTGGCCCAAAGAGAGGGGACTTGATGCCTTTGGAGTGGTTAATATTTTTAGCGTTTCAGGCATGGATGACACCTCGTTCCGTTTCAATGAAAACAGGCCGGAGCCACAAACGGGCGTTTCAATGACGCCGGAGAACCCCGCGATTGTGGCTCGAATCGCGCCAACGGAGAATATCCGGGGCCAGAATAGTTATTTGGGCTCAAAGTTCGAAGGTGACGAAAAGGACGGCGACCGTATGCTTCGTGGCCAGGTTCATGACCCAACCGCCTTTCGGATGGGCGGTGTTGCAGGGCATGCCGGACTTTTCTCAACCGCCGACGATCTTGCGCGTTATTGCCAGATGATCCTTAACGGCGGCGTCTTGTCAGAACCCGCTGCGGTAGCGGCGGGTTTATCGCGGCGAGGGAACACGCGCCGTTCCAACGGTCGGCTTAAACCACCCGCTACCGCAGGTGGTTCTGACATGCGTATTCTCTCCGCTCAAACCGTTGCTAAAATGACCGCTCCTTACGTAGTTTCCGAAGACGGGGCGACGCGCGGACTTGGGTGGGACATGAACACTTCGTTTTCGTCGAACCGCGGTGAGTTGTTTCCGCTTGGTTCGTTTGGACACACCGGATTTACCGGCACGAGCGTTTGGATCGACCCGACATCGCAGACGTTTGTTGTTTTTATGTCGAACCGCGTTCACCCTGACGGCAAGGGTGACGTAACGCCGCTGCGGGCAAAGGTTGCGACCATCGCGGCATCGGCCATCCGCGACACGCCGATCGAGGCATATCGGCAGGCCGAGAGCATTTATCAATCCCAGGTCGCGGCGCAGATACCCAAATTTCGCGAGCACGTCGAAGCAGCACGGAAGAGTAGAGAACAGCTATTAGCTAACAGCTATCAGCTTTCAGCTATTCCGCAAAATGTAACCGTCCTGAATGGAATTGATATTCTTGAACGCAACGGTTTCAAAGAACTTGACGGCAAACGGATCGGGCTCGTGACCAATCACACAGGCCGAAATCTGGCGGGGAAAACTACGATCGATGTTCTCTTTGAGGCGAAGAATGTAAAACTCGTTTCGCTTTTTGCACCGGAGCATGGCATACGCGGTGAGCTTGATACAGAAAAGATCGACGATTCGAAAGATGAAAAGACAGGCCTTCCCGTTTATTCGCTTTACAAAGACGGCCTGCGGCGGCCAAAGCCGGAGCAGTTAAAAGACCTTGACGCGATCGTTTACGACATACAGGACATCGGAGCGAGATTTTACACTTACACCGCGACGTTAAAGAACGTGATGGAAGAGGCGGCAAAGGCAAAGATTCCGGTCTATGTTCTTGACCGGCCGAATCCGATAAACGGCGTCGATGTGGAAGGTCCGCTCGCACAGGAAGACAAACTTTCATTCATCGCCGCTCATACAATTCCGGTCCGTTACGGCCTGACGATCGGCGAACTTGGCCAGATGATGAACGCCGAACGCAAGATCGGTGCAGATCTTCGCGTGATAAAAATGGATGGCTGGCAGCGTTCGATGTGGTTCGATGAGACAGGGCAAACCTGGATAAACCCGTCACCGAATATGCGCTCACTGACCGAAGCGACGCTTTATCCCGGCATCGGTTTGTTAGAAACCACAAACCTAAGCGTCGGCCGCGGCACCGATACGCCGTTCGAGGTTGTCGGGGCCCCGTGGCTTGACGGACAGAAGCTTGCAAAATATCTGAATGAGCGAAACCTGAAAGGCGTCCGATTCGTACCTGTCATATTCAAGCCGAGCGCTTCAGTGTTCAAAGATGAGCGCCTTGGCGGCGTGAATATCATTATAACGGACCGTCGTGAGTTTCGATCGGTCAGGGCCGGTATAGAGATCGCTGCCGCACTTCGGAAACTTTACCCAACCGAGTGGCAGGTAGATCGTTATGGCCGCTTGCTCGTGAACGAAGAGGTCCTCACACGTGTAAAAAATGGCGAAGGCCCGGATATGATCGAGCGCTCCTGGAGCAGCGGCCTTCGCGAGTTTTCGAACCGCCGGGCACCGTATTTGCTTTACAAATAGAATAGTTCGGGTTATAAAGGGTTTCGGAATTCACACTTTGCATTATCTCTTTTGTTTTCAGGGAGTTCATTATTCTCTTAAAATTCGTCTGTAAGGTTCGATAACGAAAATTTGGATAAATCTCCAAAAACGTAAAGAAATCTTATGGATTGGTCTAACAAGTTTTGATCTTTTGGGCAAATCTGAGGAAGGATGATTATGAGGAAAAACAGTTTCATGTCGATGCTGGCCGCGATCGCACTTGCCTTGTCTATTACGACCATCGCGATCGGCCAGGAGATAACAGGCAACATAGTCGGAACGGTCAAAGATACCGCCGGCGCCGCTGTTGCCGGGGCGACCGTCCGCATCACTGTTCCGAGCCAGTCGGATAAATTGGTGCGGACCGTGACGACCAACAATGACGGCACATTTGTCGCGCCAAACGTTCCGGTTAATGTTTATTCGATATCGGTCGAGGCCGCCAATTTTAAGAAGTCGGTCACAACGGACATCAAGGTCGATGTCGGCCAGCGGCGCAGTGTAGATGTGACGCTCGAGGCCGGAAATATAGCTGAAATAGTTACAGTGGAAGCCGACCAGGTTGCGGTCGAGACCAGCACGCCGACGGCATCCACGACCATTAACGGCGATCAGGTTCGCGAGTTGTCGATCAATAACCGAAACTTTGTGCAGCTTGTCACCCTGGCCCCGGGCGTTTCGTCCAACCTGTCGGATCAGGTTTACGTGGGCAATTTCAATCCGGAAGGCCAGGCGAACACGATCAACATCTCGGTCAACGGTGCCCGGTCAAGTCAGAATACCTTTACTGTGGACGGTGCGGACATAACCGATCGCGGCTCGAACATCACGATCCAGGCGTTTCCGAGTGTTGACTCGATCGGTGAGTTCAAGGTCCTTCGCTCGCTTTATCCGGCCGAATCCGGACGCAGCGGCGGCGGCCAGGTCAACGTCGTCACCCGCAGCGGTACGGACCAGTTCCATGGTTCGTTATTCGAATTTGTCCGCAACGAAAAATTCAACGCAAATTCGTATTTTAACAATCTGCGTAAGCCGTTCGGCGTGGACGACGAAGGTAAAGCCCGACGAAGCCCATTCCGTTATAACAACTACGGATTTACCATTGGCGGGCCGGTATATTTTTTCAAGTTCGGTGAGCGGGGCCCGGATGAATCGTGGTTTGGCAAAATGCCGCGGACATATTTCTTCTTCTCTGAGGAGCAAAGAAAAGACCGCCGTTACCCTACGCTGACCGGCTCGGTGCCGACGCAGGGAATGCGCAATGGGGTTTTCTCGGTCCCGATCTGTATAAGCGGCACGATAGCCGGGACGACCCGAACCTGTAACCAGATACTTCCGGCCGGTACGCCTATCTCAAGTGCGATCACGATCAACCCGGTCGCGGCCCAATACTTGAGCGGGATATTCCAGAATGAACCGCTTCCTAACTCTAATGTGTTCACCCTGGTCTCACCTTCAAGCTACCGTGCTGATTTCCAGCAGGAAGTCGTCAAGATCGACAGTGCGTTCACTAAAGATTGGTCGGCCTATTATCGGTATCAACGCGACAAGATCCCGACCGTCGAGATCAACTCTATTTTTGGAAATCCGTGCAACGTCCCCGAGGTTTGTACCGGCAACGTTAATTCGCCGGGCCGTGCGCATACGGGGCAAACGACGTATGTGATCAATCCGAAGATGATCTTTGAGGCTCGTTATACATACACATATGGTGCGATCCTGCTTGATAACACCGGACTGATCTCGCGGGCGCGGACACCTGTGAATGTACCGCTTCCGTTTGGAGAAGGCGATTCCCGCATTCCGAATGTGTCGATCAGCGGCCTGAGCGCGATCCAGGCAATGCCGGACTATGATAATTTCTCTGACAAGAATGATATCAGCGGCAGCTTTACCTGGATCTTCGGAAACCATACGACAAAATACGGCGCATCTTTCTCGAAGTACCGCAAGCATGAGAATGCTTTGGGCGGCGTCGCGAACGGTTCCTTTAGCGGATTTAACAACACGACATCGGCCAGTGCTACGCAAGGCACGGTGTGCATCAGCCCAACCACGAATCTGCCGATCTCCTGTTCAGGCAATCAATTGGCCGAGCAGAGCTTTGCTAACTTCCTGATGGGCAACAACGTTGCATTCACCCAGTCCAAGTATGATCTGACCGCCGATTTTCGCCAGCGTAATTTTGAGGCATACGCGCAGGACGAATTTCGCGTCGGAAAGGGGCTGACGCTCTATTACGGCGTTCGCTATTCGTTCTTCGGCGCTCCGTGGGACAAGAACGGCCTATTGAGCAATTTCGTTCCTGACCTCTGGGATCCGGCGGACGCTCCGACCGTCCGCGGGAACGGAACGCGTGTTTCCGGTACCGGCAATTTCTGCAACGGCATTATCGTGAACACCCAGAATTTCCAGACAGGGCCGCCGGCCTATAACTGCAGCCCGACGCCTTCGCCGTACGGAAGGTTCATTTACGATTCGCCGAAGAACAACTTTGCTCCGAGGATCGGCCTCGCCTGGGATCCGTTCGGCAAGGGCACGACGGCCATTCGGACCGGGTATGGTATCTATCACGAACAGGTCCTGGTCGGCAGCGTGGAACTTCATCTTGGGGCCAATCCGCCCTATCAAGAGACGATCACAGTTTCGGGGACCCGGCTTGACCAGCCGATACCGGCCGGTTCGACACCGACGGTTGTCGCTTCTGAGAATCCGCCGAATCTTATTCGCGGCTGGGAACCAAATTTCCAGACGCCGTATATGCAGCATTGGTCGCTCGATGTGCAGCATCAGTTGGATTCGAAGACGATCTTCACTGTCGGATACTATGGCTCAAAGGGTACGAATTTGATCGGTATCGTCGACATCAACAACCTGGCCCCGGGCTTTGCAAGACAGCAGCAGTGTGCGACTGGCACGTCCACGACGCCGACCGTTGCTTGTCAACAGACAGATAGTGGTACGGGCCTTCCGGTTGTCTTTACGAGTTCAGCTTCGGAACTGATCCTCGACCAGATCCGGCCCTACAAGGGATGGCGGAACGTCGCGATGATAGAGCCGGCATTCGATTCGAACTATCACAGCCTGCAGGTCTCGGCAACGCGTCGGTTCACTGGTGCTTCGCAGGTCCAGTTGGCCTATACCTGGTCAAAGAACTTGACGAACAACCAAACCGACCGTTCGACCGCACCGCAGGATTCACATAATTTTGACGGGGAGTGGGGCCGTGCACAGCTTGACCGGCGCCATATCCTGACGGTCAATTACATCTACGAGCTTCCCTGGTTCAGCAACCGCCACGATCTTGTGGGCAATATTCTTGGCGGCTGGCAGGTTTCGGGCATCGTTACCTATCAAACAGGGCTTCCGTTTACGGTAACCTACGGGTCATTTGATCCGGCGGGAATCGGATTCCTGGGAGCCTCGCCGGCCGGTGGACGGGCTTACGTACTCAGTAACCCGAATGAGGGCGGTGCCCAGACCGAACAGCAGTGGTTCAACACCTCGGCATTCATGGGTACGCCGGCGCCGACCAGCTTTGCGGGTATTCCCGGAACCGCATCGCGCGGTATCGTCAACGGCCCGCCGACGTTCAGGACCGACCTTACGCTGACGAAGAATATTCGGTTCACCGAATCGATGAGCCTTCAACTCCGCGGCGAGGCATTCAACGTCTTCAACCGCACGAACTTCACCGGATTCGGGACTGCGGCTTCGACGCCGTCCACGTTTGGTGTCGTCAACGGAACGCGCGATCCTCGCGTCCTGCAGTTCGGTATTAAATTCTACTTCTAACCGCTGCGGTTCGAGGTTGAAATTGGCCCGCGTTTCGCTATGGGGACGCGGGCCATTTGTTTGTTAGAATTTCGAATATGAAGCAGACGATCCTCAAAAATGCCGTGTGTGTTCAAGCGGGCGGATCCGGTGGACACTTGGTGATCGA
>JADLDC010000178.1 GCA_020846885.1 Acidobacteriota bacterium
TACGTGATCTGGACCCGCGGCGGGCGGATGCGGTCGATCTTATGTTGTATGCTTTCCTTCTTTGGCATCTTCGGTTTCTCCTTTTCAGTCTAAGTTTGATCCAATCCGTCCGACCGCTCCATCACGCATGATAGGAGGCGTGCCTGCCGACAAAATAGAAATTTACTGTGCCCACGGGTCTTCCGCCGGCGCGGCCGAGCCGTCACCGGCACCTGCATCAACACCGAGCGTTTCGCGAAGCTGGACCAGCACCGACTGGTCCTTGATGACCTCCTGCAGCCAGGACTCAAGGCCCATGTTGCCCCATTTGACCGCCCGCTGTACGAGATATGAAACTGGGCTGTGCGGCTCGGTTTTCTGAAAGAACGCCGCGATCTCAGCAAGCCGGCGAAGGGCCTCCTTGCGGTTCGCGATCGCGCCGGTAACAGAGCCGTCGCCCTTTTGGGCCGCGGGCTGGCCGTCTGTTTCCGCGGCAGTCTCTTCCTCGACCTCATCCGGCTCTTCAATGCGTTTTTCTTCGAGCAGTTTTTTTAGCTGCTCGTCAATATTCTCGAGGGTCTTGCGAAGGTTCGAAAAACCGGGCGTTTGGTTGCGGTCGTACTTTTCTTCGACGATGCGGTTAAGGCCGCTGAGGGCAGCCTTGCATTCTTCGATCGTGAGGTTGAACGCTTCCATCGCGGCCCGGCGCGTTTGGGCCCGCTCAACGTTCCACAGAGACATTGTTACGCTGCGGTTCTTTTCCGCCTCGGCCCTGAGCTTGGTGAGCCGGTCCTTTTCCTCCATCGGCAGGGCATCGATATTGTCAGGAAAATCGTATTTCTTTGCGTGGTCAAAATCCTGATAGCTATACCCGCGGCCGCCTGTGAACGGTACCGAGCGAAGAGCGAGCCAGCCGTTCGTATCAAGCCACGACATCGCGTTGGCCCGGCCCTCCATATCGCCTTCGTCTATTTCAGGATGAACGGTGTCCCAAAACCGTTCGTGAAACCCGAGAAGCAGCTGCAGGCCATCGCGGAAGCCGGCGAGGCCGTGCTTCATCGTCAGAGCTTCGGTAACCCATACAGCGATCTGCAGATCTTTGGACTGAGTCGTAAGCGCCGGTACGCCCAGACCTATGACCTTTGCGTAGTCGGCAACCTTGAGGTCGGTCACCCAATCGCCCTGGTTCAGGTTGTCGTCGGCCCGGCGGGCCTCGGCTATTTCGTCGTATATTCCAGAATAACGCAGGCTTTCACCTGACGGGCTTTCATCCGAGATCGGCTGAAGCAAGGCGTCAAGATCGATTACCGGCGGCTGTTGCAGCTCCTCATTCATCAGGGGACAAACTCCTCAGTTTTCTGGGGCGGTCGAGGTCCGAACTCTTGTACTAGCGGAGATCGGAAAATATTCTATACGATTTCCGCAAAGAAATCACGCAGGATCCTGGTTTGCTATTTGTGCTCGAATTCGATCGAACTGATATCCAGTATCGGCTTATCCTTACCGTCCATTGTAAAGATACGCGTACCCTCACCAATAAAAATGTCATTGCCCGCATCATTCCAGTCGACACTTCGGCCAAGCCGGATCTGATCGTCAGCGTTCTTCCACGTGTTTGCATAGAGCGACGGCAGAAACAACTCGCCGCTAGTGCCGTTGGCCAATTCGAATTGGGCCTGCGGCCAGAAAACATCGCGGAGCGATTTTCGTTCGAGAAACTTCAAACTCTTTACACTCGAGAAAGGAAGCCAAACGTATGAATCTTTTACGATCGCTTCAAAGACGCACATGGTCGTATCATTGTAATCACGAATGTCGCTAAAGCCCGCGCCGTTGACCACGCATGGAAAAGCCGGCCTTTCCTCTTCGACCTTATCCAGCAGCTCCCTTGCTTCCGCCGTTTTGCCCTCGCGAATAAGATCGTTTGCGGTAAACAGATCGTTGATGTAAGCGGTCGGTGTTTCGGGCGTTTCGGGCCGAAGGCCTTCCGCAAAGAACTTGATCCTGTCACGTTCGGCCGATAGGTTCTGCCTGTAGATGAGCGACCCGATCGCCGCGTTCGCGTCCTGATGGCCGATGACGTCAAGCTGGCGGTCGGCACGGTCCCAGTCGCCGGTGAAAAGCGAAAGTTCGAACAGGAATGCCCGCGCCTCGTACCGCGTCGGGTTCGATTTGACGAGCCCGATCGCCGATTCGACCGCCGCGGTCAGGTTCCCGCGATCAAGATGCAGTTTTGCGTCGTTCATATATCGTTACGGTTCCGATCCCTGCCTTAAATTCCGCGCTCATCCGGTATGGTTGAAGGCAGATCCAAAGAGGTCACTTCAAAAAATTCTGCGGCGCCTTAACCTGGCGGAAGATGCTCTTGTTGAACAGATCGCCGCCGATCGGTTTGATCGTCGCGGTAACGGACTTTCCGCCGACCGTGTATTTCAATAAATATTCTCCAGTCGGCTGTTTCTCCGGACCACCGGCATCAACGAACCGGAATAGTCCCCACTGGCCCTGGAATATCCGGTCGCCCGACCCTCCTGACGTACCGCCGCTTGAAGGACTGACGCTGGAATTTGAAGAATTTGCCGAAGCGGGCGCCGCGGTCGAGGTCGTTGCGGATGTTGACGCAAGTTTCAGGATGACTCCTGTCTCGGATGCATTCGCCCCCGGGAAGACGCCTTTCAATGATCCGGTACCTTCGGAGGTGGTCTTCTGCCCGTCTATGGTTATCTCGACCAGCGTATCTTTTACGGGCTTGAACGCGAATTCATATTCGAACTTCGGCGTTGAGCTGGTCCCGTACAATGCTTTCTGCAGGGCGAAAGCATTGTTCAGGTACGCAACGAACTCGTCGGTAAACTGGACCTCGCTGCCTTCCTTGACCCGATACTGCCCGTTCGCTTCTTCAAAATAATTGGACAATTTCTCATCATAGAACTGCGAAAGCTTGCCCTCTTTAGGCGCCAGGAACGCTGATAGATTCTTAAGGTCCGCCTCAGAAGCGCTGTCCTCGAAAGGATATCCCTTTTCGATCTCCTTTGCGGCCGGCAGCAGTTGGTCAGACCAGGTCTTTGCAAGCTGCTCTTTGGCACCAGCTCCTAGCAGCGACTTTAACCTGGTCAGCGGTTCGGCTAGCAGCGATGCCGCCTCCTGCCCGGCCGGCGATTCGTTGAGGGCGGTGGTCAGGTTCGAAATGGCTGTTTCGCGCTTTCTGATGCCAAGCGGGTCCTCATCCGAGGCCATCTCGTCGGCGATCTTTTTAAGAGAGCTGTCGGAAGCCGCCTTGTTATTAAATTCGGCGAACATTCTGCCGATCTCTCCGGTATATTTCTCGATCGGGGTGTTCGATTCCTCCTTCTTCCCAACGAACGTAAACAGCGGCCTGAACTGCTTTTCGGGTTCTGTACTTCCAACGCCGTCAGGTTTCTTTTTCACAAAGAAGCTCTTTAGCCACGGCCACCAGCCTTCGCCTTCCGATTGTTCGGACAGGTTCGTCTGTTTGGCGATCTCGCGCATCAGTATCTTCATCGGCGAATTCGGCTGTGAGAATCCCTGAAGTGCCGCGGCGGCGTCGGCCCGGTTCTTATATGCCTTCACGTCGGTCGAGCGAACGAGCTGGCTCCACTGCATCGCATAATCGCGATAGTACCGGTCCTCGATCAATGTTACTTTCGAAGGCCCGCTTACATTGACTTTGCCCTGGTCGCCCATGACCCAGTCATCCTTCTTCATTTCCTCGTCCGCGTTGACGATGGCAACTTTCATCAATTCAAGGCCGGGACGCGTATAGGCACCGGGAACGGTGTATGTGCCCGACATAAGGCTTGAATCGGCGCCATTGCGGGTAAGAATGCCGTCAACCGTCATCTGGCCGTTGCTGTCCTCGACCTGTTTTGAGACCTCGCTGACCTTGCGGCTTAGATAGCGGTATTCAGCCGGGAAATCTTTCAGCTTTGAGCGGACATCGGCAACGAGTTTTTCATTCATTGCGATCCGCGGAAAACCGACATCATCGCGTTCGATCTGTTTGGCCCAGAAGTCCAGCTGCTGCTCGGCGACCGGTTTAAGGTCCGACGGAACTTTTGACTCTGACACCCAGTAATCGCGCAGCACATTGGCAACGAGAGCCCCCTGAGCGTGTTTCTTATACTCGCCCGAAAGCATTAGGTACGCCTTGAGCATGTTAAGGTTCTTCTCAAGCAGTTTTTCCTCATCTTCGGTGAGCTTGGACGGGTTCGCAACGGGCTTTCCAGCCGCAAATTTGGCCAGCTCCGCCTCCAGTTTTTTAAGAGCCGGTTCCTTGAAGCGCTGCTCTACAACCTGGATGTACAGCGGCAGCAGATTCTCTTTGTAAAGCCGCGTGCCGGAGTAAAGCCCAAACCTCATATAGAACGGCGGCCCGTTCCGGTCGTTGTCGTCAAGCCGGGCAAGGAGCTGACGCATATTCTCCGTCTGGTTCACCTCTTCGCGGACCGCCTGCTCTTTCTTGCTCAGGACAGGATTGCCTGCATCGGCCTTTACCATCAGCAGCAGGTTCTGCCCGCGCACTTCGGCGTCGTTCAGCAGCTGTTTATTGCTTACCAGCGAGATGGCTGACATAACCAACAGGCCAAGAACGACGATGCCGGAGAGTATCGTCATCATCCAGCCGAATATCGGCGGGCTCTGGCGCGATTCGATCTGGGTCCGCACCAGGTCCTTGTCCCGGAGCACAACGTCACGGAAAAAGCGCTCGGTAAAATACGGGTTGGCGACAGACGCAGGTGCATTGGCGCTTGCTTTGCCCGTTGGCGACGCCGTGAAATAAAAGCCGCGCAGGAACGGATTCTCGCTGAACGGATTTGGCCTGAATAGAGCGTTGACAAAGGCACCGAACTTACGGCGGGCAGAACCGAAATGCAGCGGAAAATTAAAAATGCGAAGCTGCCTGACCGGCGGGAACGGCGCCGAAAGGCGGACGATCCGGCGTTTCATCAGCGAATTGTGCAGTATCTCGTATTCGCTGTCGAAAAGTGCCTGGGCATTTTCGCTTTTCTCGATCGGGATGGTCGCTCCCCAGA
>JADLDC010000179.1 GCA_020846885.1 Acidobacteriota bacterium
AACCGTAGCCAAACGGATAAAGCGGAGTGTTGTCGATATCGAGATATTTCGACGTGTACTTATTGCTTGCCGCAAACGGCCGGCCCGTATTCTTGTGGTTGTAATAGATCGGGATCTGCCCAACGGAACGCGGGAATGTCACCGGCAGCTTTCCGCCCGGGTTCGCGTCGCCAAAAAGAGTATCGACGATCGCCGGGCCGGCCATAGTGCCCGGAAACCAGGCTTCAAGTATCGCGGGCGAATTCTCGGCCATCCAGTTAATGGTCAGCGGCCGGCCGTTTATCAGCACTACGGCGTACGGCTTGCCTGTAGCGTGAACGGCCTTTACCAGTTCAAGCTGGCGGCCGGGCAGGTCAATGCTGCTCCGCGAAGAAGCCTCGCCGCTCATTGCCGATGATTCGCCAACGACCAGCACCGTAAAGTCCGAATCCTTTGCCGTATCGACCGCCTTTGCAAATCCGGCGTCAGTCTCACACTTCGGGTCACAGCCGGCTTCGTACCGCAGCTTTATTCGCGGATATTTTTCGCGCAACGCCTCAACGACCGTTATCGGGTCGTCCGGTTTGCCGTCGCCGGCCCAGTTGCTGTTCATCTCGGCCTTGTTGTCGGCCAATGAGCCGATGACCGCTATCTCATCAATGTCCTTTTTGATCGGCAATGTCTGATCGTCGTTCTTTAGTAGAACGAACGACCGCTCTGCCGCTGTTTTTGCAAGGTCGCGGTTAGCTTGCTTGAACACTTCATTCTTCTCGCGGGACTCGTCGGCAAAAGGATGATCGAACAGGCCGAGGCGGAATTTTACCCGCAGAACATTGCGGACGGCCTCATCGACCGTCGCCATTGAAATGCGCTTGTCTTTTAGAAGCTGTTCGCCGTACTTGTTGTAGAACCGGCTGACCATTTCCATGTTGGTCCCGGCATTGAGCGCGTACATGGCGGCCGCTGGTTCGTCCTTTGCCAGGCCGTGGAACATCAACTCCATCACCGCCGTGTAATCGCTGACGACAAGGCCGTCAAAGCCCCATTCTTTGCGCAGCACTTCGCGCAGGACGAACGGATTCGCCGTCGCGGGCACGCCGTCAAGGTCGTTGAATGAGGTCATGAATGAATCAACGCCCGCATCGAGCGCGGCCTTGAACGGCGGGAAATAGATCTCACGCAGCGCGCGTTCGGTAAGGTTGGTCGTGTTGTAATCGCGGCCCGCCTCGGCGGCCCCATAGCCGACCCAGTGTTTTGCGGTTGCGAGAACCTTGTCGGGGCGGCTGTAATCTGTGCCCTGAAATCCGCGCACACGTGCCCACGCGGCCTGCGAACCGAGAAATGTATCCTCGCCGGCGCCTTCGATAATACGGCCCCATCGCGGATCGCGGGCAATATCGACCATTGGCGCAAATGTCCAGTGGACGCCAGCGGCGCGCGATTCGGCAGCGGCAGCGGCGGCGGTCCGCTCAAGCATAGACATGTCCCAGCTTGCCGTTTCGCCCAACGGGACCGGGAAGATCGTCCGATAACCGTGAATGACATCGAACCCGAGCAGGATCGGGATCTTCAACCGCGATTCAAGCGCCGCCCGCTGCAGCTCGTTCGTCATCTTTGCTCCGCGAACGTTCAGCGTCGAACCGAGCAGGCCTTTGCGTGCCAACTCTAGTTGTTCCGGCCGATAGGTACCGTTCGCGTCGCCGTCCAATTGCTGCAATTGTCCAAGTTTTTCGGCAACCGTCATGCGGGCGACGAGTGCATTGATCTTTCGCTCGATCTCCGCATCCTTTCGTGCCGCGGCCGGAGCTTTCCGCTGTGCCGGCCCCGCAGCCGAAAAAAGAAGAAGAAGAAAAAACGCGAACGCGAATGGACGTAGGGTTCGTTTCATTATCATGCCTGACATAATCCTTTCTATTTGATCCGCAGCAGCCGCAGGCCGCCCAATATCGGCTGTCCCTTGACCGGCTCAAACGCGATCTTTAGGCCGCTTTGATCGCGGGCGGAAATGCGAAACTTTCGCTTCAAAATCGTAAACGGGCCCGCTTCCTTTACCAGATCAAGCGAAGCGATGGCCTTATTTCCATTGATCAAAACATCGAATACACGTTCACCGGCTTTGATGTTTTTCAATTCGGCAAACCACAGCTCGAGGTCATACTCACCATCCGCGACATCGAAGCGATATCCGAACGTTCCCTCACGAGCGGTTTGGGCAACGGCATCGAGGTCGGTGCCGAGAATATTGCGAAGGTTTGATATTACCTTGGATGCATCGCCTGTATAACCCCAGCCGCCGGGCGTGTAAGGCCGATCGGCATGCCACATCGAACCGGTTTCGTGGATGTACTCGAAAGTTGCTTCGGTATTGATCCCGATGTCGCTCATATCGGCCGGATCGATCCATTTGACCGTGGCCTCATCCGTGACCGGAACACCGGCCTTTGTCCCGCGCGCTACAAGCGAATTCAAACCCGGCCGAAACGTTAAATTCCATGTTGAACGGTGCGACGGCAATGTATTCTTTTTTCCGGCGGAAACACCGTTAACAAAAAGCTCGGCGACTGCAAGATTTGTATAGATATCAACCGTCTGCGTATTGCTTCCGCTCCTCACCGGCCAATCGCGAACGGCAATGTGCAGGACCGGCGATGATACAAAACTTGCTTTGAATAGCGACAGAACATCCTTCAATTTGCGGTCGTAGGTGAGCAGGCCTTTCTGGTTTATATGCGGAATAGTGTCGCCCCGAAATTCGGAGCTAAAGTCGAACATATTCCAGACCGCACCACCTGAAATGAACTTTCTCTCATTCATCTGCCGCAAATACGATTCGTGATACATCCGCTGCCATTCGGTGGTCGAATCAAAACGGACCGGTGCCGTCGAATGGACGCGGCGGTCGGCATTTGCACCGTATTCGCTAATGAACTGCGGCCGGTTGGGGAAGCGGCGATGCTGGTCGTCCATGAACTTGCCGAGATCGTCGAACACGCCGTAGTACCAGCCAAAATAGAGATTCCAACCGATAACATCTGTAACCTCACCGAGGCCGGACGCATGATAGCGGTCGCTGGCGTCGCCGCGGTCAAAGGCGATCGCCGTCATGCGGCCGGGATCTTCTTCGTCAACTATCGTTTCAAGCCGCTTTGCCAATTCGACCGTCGCCTTTGTATATTCCTCCGTTTTTGGGGCCGCCAGGAATATCTCGTTCATATAGCCCCACAAGATGACTGAGGGATGATTTCGGTGCTGGCGGATCATTTCGCGGAGCATCGTCTCCGAATTCCGGTTGAACGCCTCGGAGATATTGACGAGGTTCACGATCGGTATCTCTTCCCACAACATCAGCCCGAGGCGGTCGGCCGCCGCCAGCACCGAAGGATCCTGCGGGTAATGTGCAAGACGGACAAAATTAAATCCGTTCTCTTTTATGATCTCAAGATCTCGGACTTGCAGATTGTCCGGGACCGCGTTGCCAAACCCGGCACGGTCCTGATGACGATTTGTCCCGCGAAGCTTCAGCGGCTCGCCGTTCAGGAAAAACCCCTCGGCTGGATCAAAGCGGTACGAGCGGAAGCCGAGCGGTTCATTCAGTTCATCAAGCACTCGGCCATTCTCGCGAAGGACGCTCCGAACCGAGTAGAGATAAGGATCGTCGGGCGACCAGAGCTTTGGGCGTTGGACGCGGAGCGGAGGATGTTTGAAACCCGCTTCGCCGCGCGCGGGGACTTCCAACTCAGATCTTGTCGAAACAACCGGTGCGCCGTCTTTATCAAAAACGGTAGTCAGGATCTCGAACTTGCGTGCCCGGGCGCTCGTGTTTGTGATCGAACCTGAGACTTCAGCCGTTCGTACCGCAATTGCCGCGCTTTCGCGCGCAAGCGAATCGGGCGTCCGCACGACGATCCCCGGCCCGGCCATGTCCGTTATTTTGAAATGCGCATCGCTCGCGGCAATTATCCAAACATCACGATAGATCCCGCCGTGCGTATTGAAGTCGGCATCAAGCGGCGGAATGTCTTTGTTGAGCGAGTTGTCCACCTTGACCGCGATCAGGTTCGGGCCGCTGAACCTTACAAGCTCGGTTATATCGAATACAAACGCCGTATAGCCGCCGATATGGCCGCCGACGTGTTTTTCATTTACGAAAACCTCGGCGGTTTGATTTACTCCTTCGAAGTATAGAAAAATTCGTTTCCCGCTGAGTGCGTGATCAAGATCGAGCTCTTTTCGATACCAACTGATACCGCGGCGATAGCCCGGTTCATCGTCAAGCGTGTCTGCAATATTCCACGTGTGCGGCAGATCTACCTTCTGCCACCCAGCCGCATCGACGGAGTTCGATTGTCCATTCGGGGCATCCGAACCTATAAATGTCCAGCCATTGTTTATCGTGAACCGCAGGCGCGCATCTGCACGGGCTTGTCCCGCCGCCGCGAGAATACAGGCGAGCAAGAGAGCAAAGCACAAAATTGATCGCTTAAAGATCATTAGGGTGATGGAAACGAGCGGCTCATCGCAACCCGATCTCAGCAAGCACCGGCAGGTGGTCCGAGGCCCAAAGGCCGTCCCAGTTGTCCGACAGAACGCCGTGCTCAAAAACCGTGATGCCAGGCGTTCCGAATATAAAATCGATCTTTCGCCCCGGCTGCATTTCCTTAAAAGCATTGAATGTTGAAGTGCCGCCAAAATGTCCGTTGCGGCTGATATAACGGGCATCTTTCAGGCCGCTGCCGGGAGCGGTAAGCGTTTTATAGGCTTCCGTATCTTCCGTTACGTTCAGGTCGCCGGTCAGGATCGACTGCGTTCCTCCGGACGCGTTGTGAATGCGGCCGATTATCATTTTCGCACTCTCGAAGCGCGCTTTTGTTCCAACGTGATCGAAATGCGTATTGAAGTGGAAGAATGTCTTGCCCGTTCGCCGGTCGCGAAGTTTTGCGGATGTGACGATCCGCGGATACGCCGCGTCCCAGCCCTTGCTGCCTGGTTTGTCCGGCGTTTCTGACAGCCAGAAAGTTTTGCATTCGATCAGCTTGAAGCGATCTTTGAGATAAAGGATGGCCGAGAATTCACCATCGCGTTTGCCGTCCGTTCGGCCGACGCCGCACCACGCAAAGGCGGGCAGAAGTTTTTCAAGGTCCTCAAGCTGCCCGATCTGAGCTTCCTGCATGCCGACAAGGTCTGCCTTATGAAACCGGATAACGTCCGCAACCTTCTGTTTCCTATTCGGCCACGCATTCACGCCGTCGCGAGGCTCGTTGTAGCGGATGTTGAATGTCATCACGCGGATGTGCCTGGAATCGTCAGATCCACGCTGGCCGAACGAAACCGCGGCCAGGGACACAAGAAGTATTGCGATGAATTTAAAGCGCATTTGTTTTAGATAGGAAGCGTCGATCCCTTTTCAATTCCATTAGCTTCAGCTAGGGGCTTGCAAGTCTCTTTGTGTTCTTGTGTCTTAATCTTGGTGGCCTTTGTGTTAAAGAAAACCGTTAACACAAAGGCCGCAAAGGGCGGACACAAAGTTCACCAAGCTGAAGAGATCATCGTGCTCGTCCGGTCACGGCTTTTTGATCAATTGCGGCGGAAACGCGGCCGGTTCCTTCTTGTCCTCACGCCGAAGGTTTTGCTGGCCCCAGCGGTTCTCTTTTAACGGTATATACATTCCGCCGGTGCTCTCCATGGTTGCGAACAACTGCTTTCGCATTGAATCTACGGTTTGCCGGTATTTCGGGTCCGAGATCAGATTTCTAGACTCGAGCGGGTCCGCGTCGAGATCGTATAATTCGTTAATGTCCCAAAGCCCGTAATAATTGATGTACTTGAACCTCGGTCCGCGCAGGGCGTGGATGGTCGGCGTTTGCGGAAACGCGTATTCCCAAAAATATTCGTGCAACAGATCGTCCCGCCACGCGGCCTTTCTGCCAAGCAGCAGCGGCAGATAACTTTTGCCGTCCATCTCCGGCGTCGCCTTTTGTCCGGCAAGTTCAAGGAATGTCGGGGCGATATCGATATTTGCAACGACCTCTTTAACCCGTGAGCCCGGTTTGATCAGCGCCGGAAGCTGCATCACCAACGGCACACGCATGGATTCTTCGTACGCTGTCCGTTTGTCGATCAAGCCATGCTCGCCGAACGCAAAGCCATTGTCGCCCATTACCGCAATGAGGGTGTTTTCGTATAGGCCCTTCGACCGCAAAAGCTCAATTATTTTGCCGATTCCTTCGTCAACAGCGAGCAGCGTTTCGGCATATCGCTTGTAATACTCTGAAATGTCCAGCTTACTGTGGTATGGAAAATCGACCCCGTGCCACGAATTTCGCTGGTTGCGGACCCACATCGGCGCTCCGCTGACATTTTCCGGGTCTTGGGTGCGCGGCTCGACGAATTTTTCATTCTCAAATTTTCCGCGGTGCCGTTCAGCCGGGATGAACTCGGCGTGCACGGCCTTATGCGAAAGATAGAGCATAAAAGGCTTTGCCGTCCGGCGTCCTTTTAGCCAGTCGAGTGCATAGCCGTTAAGTTCATCGGTGATGTAACCCTTTTGTTCAACGTGTTTGCCGTTCACGTTCAGGCCGTCAGGATGCGGAAGATAATGGCCTTGATTTTTGAACGAGACCCAATAATTAAAGCCCGGCTGCGGATCGTCAGAGCCGCCGCCCATATGCCATTTTCCGATAAACGCGGTTTCGTACCCGCCTTTTTGCAGCATTTGCGGAAAGAATTTCAGCCCCGGCGGAAGCGGGCTGTCGTTATCTACCACCCTGTGGCGATGAGCATATTGGCCGGTCAGGATCGAAGCCCGCGATGGCGAGCACAATGCCGTCGTCACATAGGCATGCGGCAAATAGGCCCCGTTCCGCGCGATCGAATCCATATTCGGCGTCTCAAGAAACGATTGCCCCTTCAAAAAGCCCATCGCATCGTAACGCTGGTCGTCAAGCAGAATGAATATGATGTTGTATCGCTTCGGCGCGGCATGACCGCCGAAAACAGAAACCGAAGGCGGCAAGAGCAGAAGGCAGATAAGACAAACCGCTAAACCCCTACGAATACGGCGAAGAGGGCTGCGGCCGTTTTGAAAGGTGAGTCTTTCGTTCATCAAACCAAGCGGCGGGAGATGGTCCTGTCTTGAAAGAACTGGGCGTGGGGGAGGTATTCCACCACGCCCAGATATAAAGGCGTTTCAGACAGCTAGAAACTGAACCTTGCCTGTATTTCCGCCGTGCGTCCGGCCAATCCCGCTGTCGGAATACCGAACTGAACACGGTCGACGTGTGTCGGGTTGCTGTTCGCCGCGAACGGGGCGAAGTTCAACTGGTTGAACACATTAAAGAAATTGACCTTTATGTCCAGGCCGGATGATTCGCTCCACAGGCCGAACCTCTTTCCTAACGAAAGATCGGTCGAGAAATACTTTGGCCCGAAGAACGAGTTTCGTCCAACTCCGGGAGGGAAATTCAGCGGATTGGCGTTGAACGGGAAACTCGTTGTAAACACAGAGTTGCATCCGGGCGCAACCGAACAGTTTCCGCCAATGAAACTTCCCGGGAACGGCCCGCCGCTCAGGAAGTCTTCATCCGAATTGCCCAACCGGTTGGTACCGTCAAACGCGATCGGCCGCGGGTCGCAGAAGTTGGAACTCGAAGCCGTCGCACCCTGTAAGCAGCTGCCGGTTCGCGGCGTCCACGGATAGCCTGTGTTATACGTAATGATCGAGCTTACCTGCCATCCGCCAAGGATCTTGCTCTTCCACGAGTCCTGCTTTTGATAGAAAGGAATGTCCCAAACCGCACTGAAGGTAAGGTGATGCCGTGTGTCAAAATCCGATCTGCCGTATTCCTCGCTCTGATCTACCGGATAGGTCTGGTTCGTGCAGGCGCACGGTGCTTCCCACGACACGGTGTCAAGGCTCTTCCCGAACGTGTAATTCGCGCTCAGGCTTAACCCCTTATAAAACCGCGTTCTGAGGCTCGTGATCAG
>JADLDC010000180.1 GCA_020846885.1 Acidobacteriota bacterium
AGGTGGTGAATTTTGATTCGGTGCAGGTTTACCGCGAGATCGAGATAGCGACGGCCAAGCCTTCGGCGGAAGAGATGCAGGGTGTTCCGCATCATTTGCTTGACTATGTCGATCCGCGGATAAATTGTACGGCCGCCGATTGGGCACGCGATGCCGAGCGCGTGATAGCCGAGATCGAGGAACGCGGGCGGACGCCGATATTGGTGGGCGGGACCGGCTTTTACCTTCGGACACTGATGCAGCCGCTGTTCGAGAGTCCAAAGACGGATGAGATGCTGCGTGAGCGGCTAAGGCGCCTGCACGCCGGCCGAGGTGCCGAATATCTGCACCGAATGCTCACCCGGCTCGACCCGTCCACGGCCGCCGTCCTTGCACCGCGCGATCATGTGCGCGTGATACGGGCGATAGAGGTGTTCATTCAAACCGGTGAACGGCTGTCGGTGCGGAAAACGGACCGGCCGCCAAGATCGGCGATCGCCGGGCGCTGTGCGCTGTTTGTCCTTGAACCAGGGCGTGACGAGCTTTACAGGCGGATCGACCAACGAGCAGAAGCGCATTTTGCGGCCGGATTGATCGAAGAGGTCAAGAGATTGCGGTCCGCCGGTGTCAGTGATTCGACAAATGCCCTGGGGTCACACGGTTACCGGCGCGTTTGCGAGTACTTACGGGGCGAAAGGACGCTGGAGAGCGCTCTTGAAAAGACAAAACAGGATGTCCGGAATTATTCCAAAAGGCAGTTAACATGGTTCCGAAGGGAGAACGCCGCACTTTGGATCAAGGGTTTCGGGTCCGACCCGAAAGTAGTGTCCGAAGCGCTGAAATTTGCACACCTGACGGGTAGAAATGCCTAAAATCTTTGTGATGTATAGGTTATGAGCGTATCATTTTCGAGCAGCCGCAAGAAAACACTTGTTTCACAGGTCAAATCTGTTATAATTTGATTCGTTTTAATAAGTACCGGCTCCCAGCATATCAATGTTATGGAAAAACAGCCCGCCCAAAACATTCAGGATGCTTTTTTAAACTCGACGCGGAGAGAAAAGGCTACGGTTGTGGTTCATCTTATGCCGGGTTCGACTTTGTCCGGACGGATCAAGAGCTTTGATAAGTTTTCGGTCATGCTCGATGTTGGGGGACAGGACGTCTTGATATTTAAGCACTCTATCTCTACGATCTCGCAGGAACGAAAGCCGCAAGAGCCTTCTGCGTTGGCACCATAATTTTGCTCGGAAAATTCATCACTTTCGAGGGGATCGACGGCAGTGGGAAGTCTACCCAACTGCGGATGCTGACGGGCGCCCTGCGTTCAAACGGAATTGATTGCCTGTCGACGCGCGAACCGGGCGGCACTCCGCTTGGCCGGCGGCTGCGCGAAGCGTTCCTCGAAACCGAAGAGACCGTTGCCCCGATCGCCGAACTTTTGCTGTTCGCCGCCGACCGCGCCCAGCATGTCGAATTGCTGATCAGGCCCGCTTTGGCCGAAGGCCGCATCGTCATTTCTGATCGCTACGCCGACGCAACCTTTGCCTATCAGGGCGCGGGCCGCGGGTTTTCGGAAGCTGTCGTAAACCAGATCATCCAACTCGCGACCGGCGGATTAAAGCCGGACCTGACGCTTTTCTTTGATATTTCTGAAGAAACCGCTTTCGCAAGGACGCGTTCACGGACCGAGACCGGCGAAAGTGTGAACCGGATGGATGCCGAGACCGCCGATTTCTACAGCCGGGTACGAAAGGCCTATCTGGAGATAGCCGAAAGGGAACCGGAACGTTTTCTCATTATTGATGGAAACCGATCGGTAGAAGAGATACACGCACATGTTTGGGAGATAGTGAAGCCGATGGTGGAAAAGCTGCCGAGTGGCGAAACCGCATGAGGGAGCGCAACAGATAATTTGCAAGTAGTTTCTTGCCGATCTCTTCTTCTTTGCGAACTTTGTGTCCTCCCTTTGCGGCCTTTGTGATAAAGGTTTTTTCTAACACAAAGATCGCCAAGGTGAAGACACAAAGGGCACAAAAGTATTGCTATGTTTACCGGAATTCTCGGAAATGAGGAGCTAAAACAAATTCTCAAACGGCTTCGTTCCGGCGGGCGGATGCCGAATGCGATGCTGTTTGCCGGGCCTGATGGAGTAGGAAAGCGTTTGTTTGCCCTGGACGTAGCAAGATCGTTCGTTTGTACAACTCATGAGAACGACGCGTGCGGCGTGTGTCAGGCGTGCGTCCGGGCGGGCCAATTTGAGTTTCCAAAACCGGACGGTAAGGACGCGTATAAAAATGTGATCTTGAGCCATCACCCGGATGTGGGCCTGGTGACGACCGTAAAAAAGCAGATAGCCGTTGACGCGATCCGCGATCTGGAACGGGAAGCCCATTTTCATCCGTACGAGGGCAGCGGCCGGACGTTCATTATCGACGACGCCGATAAGATGAACGAGGCGTCATCAAATGCACTGCTCAAAACACTGGAAGAACCTGATCCGACATCGCACCTGATCCTTGTGACATCACGTCCCGACACGCTGCTGTCCACGATCAGATCGCGGTGCCAGGTTTTCAGATTTGCCCCCGTTTTGACAGGACTTATCGAAAAACACCTGCTTGAAACCGGCGTAGCCGATGCTGAATCGGCACAGCTTGCGGCCAGGCTGTCCGAGGGAAGCGTGGGCCGTGCCATCTCGATAGATATCGCTAGAGTGCGGGGGCGGCGCAGAGAGTTGGTCAGGACTCTCGATGCGGCATTTGTTCGCGGCGACTTTGCTGCGGCACTTCACACCGGGGAGGTGCTGAACGAGCCTAAGAACAAGGACAATTTTGAAGACGACCTTGAAATGCTGCTAACGCTGATCAGAGATATTTGGACTATCACGCTTGGCGGCGAACCGGCCGTGCATACGGATATACGCCCCGAGCTGGAACACATAGCGCGGGCCGCGGGGCCGAAACACCTTTCCGCAATAATAGAACAGATCGGGCTGACGCAGGAACGCTTTTTCGTGAACATTAACCGAAAACTTGCGGCCGACGCACTTTTTACAGCTATGGCCGCCTGACGCAGGCCCGTGGGGCGAACTTAATTACTTCACGCCATAAAAAAATCTCTGGAACTTTCGACGCGGTTTGGTGTCTAATGGCTTAAGGCGTTGTCCGTCTATACGATAGATCGAGGAGAAAAATAGTATGAAACGAATTGGTTCGGTGCTGTTTGCGGTGTCGTTTGTTCTGTCAACGGCTGCGTTGATCCTTGCTCAAAGTGATGTTCCACGAGAAATAAACGGCGGGGTATTAAACGGCAAAGCGATCAAATTGCCAAAGCCTGTGTATTCCGAAGAGGCCAGGGCCGCCGGCATGGAGGGCACGGTCCGTGTGAACGTTCTGATAGATGAATTGGGAAATGTGATCTCGGCCGAGATCTTTGGCGGACGGCTTGGCCGCGTCACCCAAAGTGCCGACGGCAAGACCGAGAACGTCGAAATGGAACCGGTCAACCCGCTGTTGGCCGATGCCGCGCGGCAGGCAGCACTGGCCGCGAAATTTTCACCGACAAGTCTCAACGGCGTGCCCGTAAAGGTGAAGGGCATGATCGTGTACAACTTTGCCGCGGTGAAGCAGCCGGTTGCGACAACTGGAGTGAAGACGATCTCGGGCGGTGTGCTGAACGGCAAGGCCGTTAGCCTTCCGCTGCCGCCGTATCCGCCTGCTGCGAGAGCGGTGCGTGCCTCTGGCGCTGTGACTGTCCAGGTTGTGATAGGCGAGTCAGGCGAAGTGATCTCGGCTCAGCCCGTCGCCGGCCATCCGCTGCTGCGGGCGGCGGCGGTCGAGGCGGCGCGAGGTGCGAAATTTTCGCCGACGCTGTTGAGCGGTGATCCTGTGAAGGTAAGCGGCGTGATCATTTATAATTTCGCGGCGCCTGACGGCGAAAACAAATAGTAGTAGAATCGAGAACGTGGAAGTTTCACGTGACGAACTTGGCGGCCGATTTCCGCAGGAGCGGATATTGGCCGCTTTTGGATTGGCGTCGGTCACTATCGGATCGGGGCTGGTCTGGTATTTTGACCCGAGCAAGTTCAATTTCTTTCCGGTTTGCCCGCTGTACACTTACACGGGATTTGCCTGTCCGGGCTGTGGTTTGACCCGCGGGTTTCATGCGCTTTTTCATGGCGATATTTTAACGGCACTTGATCTTAATGCGCTTATCCCGCTATGGGTGATCGTGTTCGGGTTTGTCGTCGTCTCGCTGTTTTGGGTTGCCGTCCGCGGGAGGTCTCTGGTCAGGCTTGAATCGACACCGAAGTTTCTTTTTGGACTGCTGGGGCTGTTGATTGCGTTCGGAGTTGTTCGGAATCTGCCGTTTTATCCGTTTACTTTTCTGTATCCGTAGAGGAGGATCTGCATTGGGGCGAGGTAAGAACCCAGTCGCTAACGCTCCCGGTTCTGACAGGAGATAAGAACCCAGTCGCTAACGCTCCCGGTTCTGACAGGAGATAAGAACCCAGTCGCTACCGCTCCCGGTTCTGACAGGAGACAAGAACCCAGTCGCTACCGCTCCCGGTTCTGACAGGAGACAAGAACCCAGTCGCTACGGCTCCCGGTTCTGACTAGCGGCCTGCGACAGACAATTTGCAACGAGTTTCTTGAGGATCTCTTGTTCTTTGCGGTCTTTGTGTCTTCGCTTTGAGCCCTTTGTGTTAGCGGTTTTTTTTACCACAAAGAGCACGAAGTTGAAGACACGAAGGGCACAAAGTAAATACTTCCGATTCAATTGTTAATGCCGCTAGTTGATCTGCACGAGCGGCTTTTCTTTGGTGAGAGATCTTGCGGCGGAGCCTTCTTTTCTTAGCATTTCTACTTCTTTTACAAATTCTTCGACAATATCCTCGCCTGATACGCGGCGCATTGGGACGCCGTCTTTGAAGATCATTCCGACATTGCGGCCAAAGGTGATGCCGAGCTGAGAATCGTGCGCTTCGCCGGGGCCGTTTACGGCACAGCCCATTATCGATAAGTGCAGCGGTTCTTCGACGTGGGCAAGGCGGCGTTCGACCTCGGTAACGATCTCGACAAAATTATCAATATCCAACCGCCCGCACGTCGGGCAGGCGACGACAGTTACGCCGCGTTTTCTTAACTCAAGCGATTTCAATATTTCCCAGCCGACCCGGACCTCTTCGTGCGGTTCGGCCGCGAGGCTAACGCGAATAGTGTCGCCGATGCCTTCGTGAAGCAGAACGCCGAGGCCGATCGCGGATTTGATCGTGCCGCCGAATGGCGTTCCGGCCTCGGTCACGCCGAGATGAAGCGGGTAATCGACCTTTTCCGCCATCAGGCGATATGCCTCGACCATGCGGTTTACGTCAGAGGCCTTGAGTGAAATGATCGTGTCGGTAAAACCGAGGTCTTCGAGAATGCGAACGTGCCGCATACCCGATTCGACCATTGCTTCCGCCGTGGCCGAGCCGTATTTTTTCAACAGGTCCTTTTCGAGCGAGCCACCGTTTACGCCAATGCGAATGGGAACTTTTTGAGCTTCGGCCGCGCGAACGACCTCGCGGACGCGGTCAATGTGGCCGATATTGCCGGGATTGATGCGGAGTTTGTCTATTCCGGCGTCGAGAGCTTTTAGCGCCAGCTTGTAGTGAAAATGAATGTCGGCGACGATCGGAACGTCCGTGCGTTTGCGGATCTCATACATCGCCGCTGCGGCGTCGTCATCCGGCACGGCAATGCGGACGATCTCACATCCGGCCTCGACCATCTCGTCGATCTGTTTGAGCGTGCCGTCAACATCGGTCGTGTCCGTCTTGGTCATTGACTGCACCGCAACCGGTGCACCGCCGCCGACCTGAACGTTACGGACCATGACGGCCTTAGAAACTCGTTTCATACTGGAATTTCACCACAGAGGCACAGAGAAATTGAGAAAAGAACCGCTTGAATCCAAAACTTCGTAAGTTCGCAACCGCGCAACTAACGTGTCTCCGTGCATTTGTGGTCAATACTTTTTAAAAAAACTTCGAAATATCCAGGAACAGCGTGAACACCATCAGCAGCAGGATAACAGCCAGGCCCGCAAGCTGGATCTTTTCCCTGATCGCGATGGACAGCGTTCTTCCGAACCACGACATGACCTTTTCGATACCGAGCACCAATATTTGCCCGCCGTCGAGCAGCGGTATCGGGAGCAGGTTGAACACACCGAGGTTCAGGCTGATGACCGCCAGAATGCCAACCAATCCGGCAAAGCCCATCTCGTTCACGACCTTGGCGATTATCTGGACGATGCCGACCGGGCCGGCCAAGCCTGCGTCTTTCACCGACCGTTCGCCCGCGAACATCTGGCCGAAGACCTTGCCAGTAAGCCGCATTATCCGAAGGTTTGATTCAATGGCAAAAGACCACGCGCCGCCGACGCCAACCGGTACGCGCGTAGTGATATTTGCGGTCGAGAATCCGATACCGAGGCGATAGATACCATCATCGCTCAAGCGGGCGGCGGTTTGGATCTCGCTTCGCTGGCCGTTCCTTTCGATCGTCAGGCGCGACGGAGCGTCCTTATTCTCACGGATCTGATTGGTCAGTTCCTGGCTGTTGCGGACGGTTTGGCCATTGAACGCGATGACGCGATCTCCCTTTTGCAGGCCCGATTCAGCGGCCGCCGAATCAGGTGTGATCGTACCAACCTCGACCGGTTCGACGCCGGCATCCGGCAGAATGCCAAGTTCGCCAACGCTGTTTCCGCTTTCGACCTTTTTCGCCGGGGCAACCGTCAACTGGACCTTTTGCCCGCCGCGGTCAACCGTTATCGGAAGCTGAATTTCCGGCGAGATCAACGCTTCATCACGTATCTTTTCCCAGGTCGGTTCCTCGATGCCGTTGAAGGCGATTATGCGGTCTCCGACCTTGATCCCGGCCGCCTCAGCCGCACTGCCCGTGTTTACGACGCCAACGACCGGCGCCGGCATCGACGGCACGCCGTACATCATCGCGACCGCAAACGGGATGGCGAGGGCAAGGACAATGTTCATGAACGGCCCGCCGAGCATGACCAGAAACTTTTGCCACCGCGGCCGAAGCTCGTAAAGTTCGCCCTCCGGCACCTTTACATCTGCTGAAGCACCGCCTTCGAGCGGCGCCGTTACCTCGTCGCCATAGAGCTTTACATAAGCTCCAAGCGGAATGGCGCTGATGCGATAATCGGTGTGTCCGACCTTAAAACCCCAAATACGCGGCCCCAGGCCGAAGAACGAATAGGCTTCGACCCGCATCCCGAACAGCTTGGCCACGATAAAATGACCGAACTCGTGGATGTTTATCGCGATCCCGAGGACGAAAATTACTGCTAAAATGACGATCAGAATATCCGGCATAACATCAAAAATGCGAATCAAACCGCGCTTTGTTTAGAGCCAAATCACTCGCGCGAAGTTGCAGAGAAACAACGCACCCTAAGGCAAAATGTCGGCAACTTTGACCTTCTTCTTCGGTTTAGCGAGTGGTGATACGGCTTCGCCCTCGCGGACGACAAAGATCTCTGTGTAAGCAAACCCAAAATTCTTGTCCTTCACCGGCCGACGGTACACTTCCAGGCATCGCTGCTTTAGGTTTACGATCCAATACTCGTCGATCCGGTTCTCAGCATA
>JADLDC010000181.1 GCA_020846885.1 Acidobacteriota bacterium
AAATCTTTATCCAGCGTGAAGCCGTTTTCCTCCAGCATCGGCTGCAGTACTTCGTCGGTTGTCCCGGGATAGGTGGTCGATTCAAGTATGACCAACTGCCCCTTCCGCATAAATTCCTGTATCTCTTCGCCGGCCGAAATAATGTAGGACATATCGGGGTCCTTCGTTTTTCGCAGCGGCGTTGGAACGCAAATGACAATAGCATCGCACTCTGTAAGGCGGCTGAAATCGGTCGTCGCCGCAAGCTTACCGTCTGCGATGCACTTTCGCAGGTTCTCGCTCGGCACATCGACGATGTATGATTCGCCCGCATTGATGTCTTCCGCCTTCTTTGCATCCACCTCGAAGCCAATGCCCCGAAACCCTTTAAGTGCAAACTCTACTATGAGCGGCAGCCCGACATACCCCAGTCCGATCACGCCGATAACAGCGCTCCTATCCGAGATCTTTTGCTTTAGTTCTTCCTTGATCATGAAACCTGTATATAAATTATCGAGTTTATGTGTTTCTTACGTTACAACAACCCAACTCGAATTTCTATCCGATGAATATGCCGGTTTTACCCGTCGGGGCCGCATTTACGCAAAACCCGTTCGGATAAAGGAATAATCGGCCATTTGTTCCAGCGCGGGAACGTGCGGTTAGCCTTTGATATGTTAGATTATTAGGGGCACATTTTACACCGCGCTATGAGTTCTACGATCGAATCGTTAAATCCAGTCGTCAGGGCCATCGTTGAAGGCACTGCACCGCGTCCCGCGGTGGTCGCCGCATCACGCGGTGTGCTTCCGCTTCCGCCGACAGACCTGCTTGAAGTGTTGGTAAGACTTGCCCGGTCGGATGACGGCGAACTTTCAACGAACGCGCGGGCCACGCTTTCAGAACAGGACCCATCGACACTCGAAGGCTCACTCCGCACCGCGGATATCGCATCCGCGGTTCTCGACCATTTCGCGCAGCAGACAGGATTGCCGACAAGCCTGTACGAAGCGATCATCACGAATGAAAAAACAACGGCCGACACATTCGTCCGTTTCGCCCGCACTTCGAACAATGGCGAAATGCTCGAACGCCTGGCGCTCAACCAGCAGCTTCTGATCCAAACGCCGGCCTTGATCGAGGCGATAATCGCCAACCCTGCCAGCCCGTCCGAAGCCGAACGCCGCGCATCCGAAACAAAGCGCGAATTCTTTGAGAAAGAACGCGGTGCCCAGCAGATCGCGAACGAACTGCGTGCTCAGGGCAAGGAAGCGGCCGCCGAATTCATTGAACAATCAGAGTTCGGCCAAGACCTTGATGCCGCGGGCATGAACATCGATGATGCGTTGTTCCTTGCCAGCATGATCGAGGTACCGGACAGCGAAACCGATGATTCATGGCTCGGCCTGGAGTACATCGAAGAGATATACGAAGAATCCGCCGAACAGCGGCAGGCCGTGGTCGATAAGATCCTCGGCGAGTTCCGTTTCGAAGACGGCGAGGTCGGCAGCGAGCGGCTTTCGGTGCTGAACCGCGTGATGCAGATGGGAATGAAGGACCGCGTCAAACTCGCGATGAAGGGCGACCGCGAGGCCCGCAATATCCTCATCCGCGATCCGAACCGCATCGTCGCCTCGGCCGTCGTCCAGAACCCGCGTATCACTGAACAGGAGATGGAAAAGATCTCGGCAATGCGCTCGATCCCCGAGGACATTCTGCGCATGATCGCCAACGACCGGCAATGGTCACGCAGTTACGCGATCGTCCACAACCTCGCCCGAAACCCGCGTACGCCGATCGCAAATGTGATGAATATTCTGTCCCGGCTGCAGCTTAGGGACCTTGCCGGACTTTCAAAAAACAAGAATGTTTCCGACGCCGTCCGCCGCCAGGCAACGCGATTGTCGCAGGCAAGGACCGGCAAGTAGGCAATGGTGTTTTAGTCATGGCTCGAGCGTCCTAAAACTAGAGAAACTCGGTCACGCGCCCTGTTTTGATATACGTCACCGCCATATCGGTGAACGTATGGCTAGCGGCCCCGGCCCACATTCCCGCAAATGCCGCGATCATCAGATACTCGCCCACACCGGCGCGTGCGTACCGGCCGAGCATTCCCCACGCGTTTGCAAATATCGACAATTCCGGCAGATCACCACCGATTAACGCCGCATTAACGACAAGCGCCATATACAGCAGAAGAGTGACGGCGCCCATAAAATAGATCACGCGAAACAATGTGCCGAAGATAAGTCCGTGCGACCAACGCGAGCGATGCTTGAAAGCCGCGCGATATGGAAACCACATTAGCCGGGTCGGCCCCCAGCGTGAGTATTGCCGCGACAGCGTATCAAGGTCCGGGCCGAACATCAGCCCGCCGAACAAGAACGACACCGCGGCCGCGGCCGCAGCGGCGGCATTGCCGGTAACGGCATATCCGGCCGCAAATGCTGGTGCGGTGAGAAGAAAGGTAATTGCGTCGTGAGTTTTACCGCTTGGCATTGAATGATCGGGCGAGAACTAAAATATTCTGGCAAATTTCCCGCCGTTGAAACAAGTCTGAACTGCGCTGGCCGCGTGAATTCTGTTAGAATTCTGAGAATAATGCCCGAGTCTCTGAATAAACTGGCCACTACCCTGCGAATGATAAAGTTCGAACACACGCTGTTCGCCTTGCCGTTCGCGTTTCTTGGCGCGATGCTCGCGGCTGAAGGCCTGCCGCCGTGGGACAAGGTCCTTTGGATCACGGTCGCTATGGTCGGTGCCCGCTCGGCGGCGATGACCTTTAACCGTTTGATCGATCGCGATATCGACGCTAAAAATCCGCGAACCGCTTCGCGAGAGCTGCCGAGCGGAAAATTAAGCGTCGGCTTTGCATGGGCTTTTTTTAGCGTATCGGTTGCCCTATTTCTTCTGGCAGCGTATTCGCTGAATTGGCTTACATTTGCCCTGTCGCCGATCGTTCTGGTCAGTATTTTGGGCTATTCCTACGCAAAACGCTTCACTGCCCTGGCCCATCTGCTGTTAGGCTGGGCACTTGCCATTTCGCCAACGGCCGCATGGATAGCCGTTCGCGGAACCCTCGATTCCGGGATGCCGATCTTGCTGTCACTGGTCGTGCTTATGTGGACCGCCGGTTTTGACGTGCTCTACGCCTGCCAGGATCTTGAGTTCGACCGAAAGGCCGGCCTGCGGTCAATTCCGGCGCGGTACGGTATTAAAAACTCTCTTTGGATCGCGAGGCTCTTCCATTTCCAGGCATTTGCGGCACTTGTGCTCCTGTTTCTCGTGACTGGCTTGGGTTGGCTCGCACTTGTCGGAGTAGCGGCCGTCGGGGTGCTGCTTATCTATCAGCACACGCTGCTGAAACCCAACGATCTCTCGCGGATGAATGCCGCATTTTTTACGACCAATGCCTTTGTAAGCGTGATATTATTGCTAACGTTCGGTGGAGGCGTTGTAATTAACAATCCTTAACCGCAGAGAGTGTGCAGGTATGGCCACAGTATTCGAACAATCGTCGCAGAAACTTTGGGTCAGCGGATATCCGGGAATGGAGATCGACCTCGGCGAAGGTGCGGAGACCTTTTCCGACGAGGAATTTCTCGACTTCTGCCGCCGCAACCCCGACGCCCGGATTGAGAGGAACAGCGATGGTGAAATAGAAATTATGGCTCCTTCCTATACGGAAACCGGCGGAATGAACGCCGATATCACTTTCTTTTTGACAAGCTGGGCGAGACAGGACAAAACGGGCCGGGCATTTGAATCTTCCACGGGATTTACTCTTCCCAATAGCGCATTGCGTGCTCCAGACGCCTCCTGGATCAGCGATCGCCGCTGGAACGTCCTTTCCGACGAAGACCGGGCCGGTTTTGCGCATATCTGCCCTGATTTCGTTGTCGAACTCCGATCTCAGAGCGATACGGTGATCAAGTTGAAAGCAAAAATGCGCGAGTATATGGAGAATGGCTCATCGCTCGGATGGCTGATCGATCCGATCGAAAGAAAGGTTCATATTTATAGGCCAGGACTGGCTTCGGAAATTCTTGACGATCCGGCGGAGGTCGCGGGTGAGCCGGTGCTGAAAGGGTTTGTTTTGAAAATGAACGAGATCTGGGGTTAGTGCGGATCATTCAACGTTTTCGGCACGTGCAGGTTGACCCCAAGCTTCTCGTTCAGCTTCCTAATGAAATACGACGCCAAGAGCGGCGATTCTTGCTCGACATTCTGGTGGACAAAGAAATACAGCTTTCGCATTCCCTGCTTTTTCCATTTCGCCAACCGCTCGACCCAATCATCAAGCCGCGTATAGTCTGACGCATGATTCGCACCGACCCAGCGGATGAACGGCGTCGGCGTCGTCAAACGCATATGCATCAGGTCGCGGCGGCCGGCCGTATCGACAAGCACGTTCGTGATCGCGTGCTTTTCCATCAGAGCGTAAAGCCGTTCGGAAATATCAGGGTCTGTGTGCCATTCGCTTCGGCGAAATTCCATCGCGATCGGGATGCCGCATGTCCACACATTCTCGGCAAAATTTTCGACCCGCTCATAGTCCTTCGCCCCAAAATTGTCATGCATCTGCAGCAGCGGCACGCCAAGCTTCCCTTTTAGAAAAACGATGTTCTCGGCAAACTCCTCGCACCGCTGCTCGACTTCCTTTAGCCGCGAATAATGCGTAACACCCTGATTGAATTTCGGAAAGAACTTAAAATTATCCTCAACGCCGTCATGCCAGCCGGTGTACGTATTTTCCCAATAACGCTTGTAGAATGTGGCATTTAGCTCGATGCAATTGAACTGCGTCGAGTAATACCGCAGCTCGTCCTTCGCCTTCACTCCCTTCGGATAAAATCCTTTTAGGTCCTTGCTGTTCCACTTCGCACAACCGACCCAAACCTCCATCTCCTTCGCCTTTTCCGACGCAAAAACACCCTTCGTCGCCGGATGATCCGCCGGAATCGCGAAGTCTATTTCCTCGGGGTTCTCGACCTTTCCAAATTTCATAACTCATTTTCTAAAGATCGCAAGACTTCAGATACTAATTCCTGCAGTTGCTCGTCCGAGACGGTGGCAATTTCCGACTTGTCATAAACCGTCAGCAAATGCACGGAATTGCCTAACAAATAGACGTAAGAAATTACTCTCGCTCCTCCGCTTTTGCCTTTTGCTTTACTCTTGATCGCCAGCCTGATCTTACGCAAATTACCGCCTAAGGAAATGCCGATCAGCGGATCACTTTCAAGTTCGTCAATTAGCCCGAGAAGGTCGTCGGCGAATGAAGGATATCGTTTTGCTAATTTCTTTGCGGGTTTGTTAAAGCTATCTGCAATAATGACCTTATATTTCATTTTTCAGCTCTTTAACAAACTCCCGTGCGTCCTTGCCGTTCGGTGTTTTACCGCTGCGAATGTCTGTTTCAATTGAAATGATCGCTGAACGGAGATCATCCATGAATTTCGTTTTTTTGACCTTTTTTCGCAAACGTACAACCTCTCTCTGTAACTTCTCCCAATCCTTGATCGGAATTAATACCGCATCCTTTTCCTTTATTATCTGTACATTTGGCATAACTATCCTCGTAAGCGGGGCTAATGGTCTGTTAAAATAATAACATAAGCTATGCTTTGCCTGTTCGGAAGCGCCAGCGTGCGTGATTTGCCGAGCGTATCCATGAAGTGAACAAGATTTTTAGGTCTTCCCGTCCTCGAAACGAAGATTTCAAGGCCGAAAACTATGCTTGTTTCAAGCAACCGTCGACAGAATAAATGCGGCTTTCGACCGAATGTAGCTTAAGGGAGGTGATGCTATGCCAAGGATTCCGAATTCCAAACCGATCGATTCGCCGAGATGCGATCCGCGGCTTCCGGATGCAGCCCTTCGTTATCGGCGTACGGCGAATCCTGTTCTTACTTCGCCCAAAGCGCTCGGAGCAATAAATGTAACGGCGTGGCTCTACCGCGACAGGAACGGTATCGAGGGGATCCAGGTGAATCCAAATGTAACGATCGCCGCGCTCGCCAAGGTATTCGGACCGGCGGCAACGCCTGATGCCGAGGTTGGCTGGCATTCGGAAGGACTCGCGGCCGAATGGTTTCGGACCCGCCCCGATCTGACCGTACTGCAGATATTCAGCGAGCGCGTTCCTTGTCTCGGCATGTGTGCCCCAATGCTCCGGCGATACTATCCAGGCGTGCCTTGGTATTACTACTACGACAGCACCTCATGGAGAGGAAATAACGGTGAACGCATAAAACGCGCGGGTGACATTCTCAAAACGGTATACGGCCTGTAAACAAACTCCCTCAGATCTACTTTTTATTTCACGATGGTCACGGCAAATCACTCGGCACAACAAAGGATATACGCGGTTCTTGCGGTCGTTTTGATCGTGTGTATAGTTCTGACGGTCGTATTCGACCTGTTAGAAGCTTCGCTCGAGAGCCATTCGGCGTTTTACCTTTCCGAATCTTTCCTGTTCAGCTCATTTTGGTGGCTATTTGCTCCTCTGATCTTCGGGCAATTCTACTTTGCCCATTCGCATAGCGGGAAGGTCTCGAACACTCTGCTTGCCCTCAGCCCGATCTCGATTCATCTATTTGCGTATCCGGCAGTGATCTGGGCATTGTCGGCCGTGTTTTTTGAAAGCGCCTTTTCCTACCGGCAAACTCTTGAATACGAAGTGCCGCGATATGGCTTTATTCTCTTGATCGTCTATCCGACGAGTCTCGTGCTTTATCGCTTGGTTCACGGCAGAAAGATTGAGACAGGACCGACTGTCGAGCAGGACTCTCGACCGCGCAAACCGGCCTTCGCGAGTTCGATAGTCGTTGCCGACGGCAGTAAGCGGACGGTGCTCGAAACCAAAGATATCCTATATTTCTCGGCGAGTCCGCCGTATATCTACATCCATCACAAAACAAAGCGATATCTTCACAACGAAACTCTAAAGTCGGTCCTGGCAAAGTTGGACAGCAGTCTGTTCGTCCGCGTTCACCGATCGACGATAGTGAATATTTCGGAGGTCAGATCATTTAGGTCGAGGTCGAACGGCGACTACGATCTCTCCCTCGCGGACGGCACCGAATTGAGGCTCAGCAGGAACTTTGCGGCCGACTTCAAGAAGAAAGTGCAAAGAGGCCATCAGGTTACGGCAGAATAGACTCGCCTTACCGCATTTCGCGTTCCGCACGCTAGTTTTTGTGCCATCATCCTGGCATGAAAATACAAAGAACATTTCTGCACACTGCCGCCGTCTTCATTTGCCTTCTTCTCGTTTCCTGCAATAGTCACGGGCAGACGCCGCTTCCGACGCGGACGCCGCAACCACAGCGGGTTCAGACTGATAGATCGCCTCGCGTCGGCGGCGAATGCGAGGAAGGCTACTGCGAGCTGATGTATTTCGGAATGCCGAAGGAGATCCGATCCGAAGACACAAGCCCCGGCTGGGACGAAAAAGGCCAAAAGCTGATCGTTACGGGAACGGTCTTCAAGATCGACGGCAGAACGCCCGCCCCGAACGTGATCATCTACTATCACCAGACCGACAATGACGGCTATTATTCTCCACGAAATGACAAACCGGAGAACCAAACCCGGCACGGCCACATCCGAGGCTGGATCAAGACCGACGAGAACGGCAAATATACGATAAAGACGAACCGTCCGGGTCCATATCCGGGACGCGAAGATCCCGCTCACATTCATCTGATGGTCAAGGAGCCGGAGATCGCAAACGAATACTGGCTCGACGACCTCGTTTTCGACGATGACAAACGGCTGATACCGTTCCGGAAAAAACATCCTGCTTCGGCGCCTCGCGGCGGCAGCGGAACGTTGTTCCCTTTGATCAAAGGCGACCTTCAGATCGCGGAACACGATATTATCCTCGGGCTTAATATCCCGAACTATCCGAAAAAGCAGGAGTCCGGCCATCGCTCCGGATTGAGCATCGGTGATGGCCAGCCGTCGTTCGGGCCATACCATGCATACGGCCCGGACAAAGGTTCGGAAGCCTGTCCGGTCTGCAGATATGGCCGATTCCAGGGCGTTCTGTATTTTGTCGGAAACAAGCCTGACTGGAGCGAAGTACGAAGCTGGATCGCCTTTCTTGAACAGGAGAGCGTCAAACGGGGAAAATTCCTAAAGGTCTATTTTGTCTATGGAGATACAAAGGGCTACAGCCCCGAACGCCGCCGAACGCAGCTCGAAGAACTCGGCGCGCAGCTAAATGTGAGAAATACCGCGCTTACCTTCGTTCCGTCGTTCGCGGATACGGGATCCAAGGCCAACCTTAACAAGATCGACCCGAATGTCGAAAATACATTCGTCATTTTCAGGCAAAGAAGGATCGTGGACAAATATATCGCCCTAAAGCCGACCGCCGAGAATTTTCGGCTTATTTCCGCGGCTCTTGACAGGACAAAAGGCGAGTTCTTCGACCTGCCTGAGCCGGCGCACGATTAACATCTCGCTTTTAGTCAGCCGAATCCGTCTCTATCGCTTTTGCGAGCGCCTTTAGTTCTACCAAGGGAACTGCCTCTGTCTCCGACTTGTCATAGATGGTGATCATGTAAATGGTTTTGTCCCTTCAACAACACATAGGTGATAACGCGAGCCCCGCCGCTTTTCCCTGCCTTCTTGCTTTGGATCGCGAGACGAACTTTACGGAGATTTGCGCCGAGCGAAACGCCAAGATTTGCGTCAACCTTAAGCTCACCAATAAGGCTTTCGAGGTCTGTGGCAAAGGTTTTATACTTCTTCGCCAGCCGTTTCGCTTCTCGTCTGAATCCCGGCAGGATAACTATGCTATTTGCCATTTTTCAATTCGGCAAATAGCTCTTCAGCGGTCATTTTGAACTTGCGCAGGTGCGGTGGTCGGTCCAGGTCCGCTTTTAGAGAAAGTACGCTGTCACGAATCTCCTGAAGTATCTGTGCTTTCTTGACTTTACGTCGAAGTCGCACGATCTCGCTCTGAACTCTTTCCCATTCCTTCATTGGAACAAGAACCGCATCTTTTTCTTTAATTACCTGAATGTTGCGCATTGGTTTAGGCATTGTCTGTTAAAATAATAGCATACATATATGCGGTTTTCATTTGATTCAAAACTTCTCGATATCGCGTTTAAGATTGAGGACGGCGAGCGCCTGACGTTCGACGAAGGCCTCGCACTTTACAACACAACCGACCTGAACGCGCTCGGCAAACTCGCCGACACGGTTCGCCGCCGAAAGCACGGCTTGACGACGTATTACAACGTCAACCGGCATTTTAACCACACGAATATCTGCGTCGCAGATTGTAAGTTCTGCGGCTTTTATAAACGTGCCCGTCAGGAAGGCGCTTATACGCATTCGATCGACGAAGGCATCGAGATCGCTCGTGCGGCTGTCGCAGAAGGCGCGACCGAGCTGCACATCGTCGGCGGGCTGAACTCGAAACTTCCCTTCGAGTATTACACCGATCTTTTCTCGTCCTTGAAGCGCGAATTTCCAAAGCTGCATCTCAAGGCACTGACGATGGTCGAGCTCGATTTCTTCGCGCGGTTTTACAAGATGTCCGACGAAGACGTGATCGAAAAACTCCACGCGGCCGGGATGGATTCATGCCCCGGCGGCGGTGCCGAGATATTTGCCGAACCGACGCGTTCGCGCATCTGCGACCACAAATGCGATGGCGGCCGCTGGCTCGAACTCGCCGGCAAAGTTCACCAAGCCGGCCTAAAGACCAACGCGACGATGCTCTACGGCCACATCGAATCGATCGAAGACCGCATCGATCACCTTGTTCGATTAAGAGAGCAGCAGGACAAAACCGGCGGTTTCCAGTGCTTTATCCCGCTCGCTTTTTATCCTCCGGGAACCGCACTCTCCACGCTTCCTGGCCCCGACGCGATCGACAATCTAAAAACCATCGCCGTCTCCCGCCTGATGCTCGACAACTTCGACCACATCAAGGCCTACTGGGTCATGCTCGGCAAATCCACCGCCCAAACCGCCCTCCACTTCGGCGCCAACGACCTAGACGGCACCATAACCGACGGCGGCGAACTCACACACAGCTACTCGGTCGAATCCAACAACGAAGTGAAGATGACCAAACAAGAGATCATCGAAATGATCGAACGCGCCGGCTTCGAAGCCGTGGAACGAGATACGGTGTATAATCGCGTAGAACAACTTGCGGTCTAAATTGGCGTGATATGAATCCAAATCCAGTTCGAAAAATGTCGCCTGAGGAGTTCCTCGTTTGGGAGCGGGCCGAAGAATTTAGACATGAGTATCGCGACGGCGAGATCGTTGCGATGTCGGGAGCTCGGCGAGCACACAACTTGATCTCGGTCAATATGACACGCGAACTTAGCACATCGCTCCGTGGTCGTGACTGCGAAACCTACGCCTCGGAAATGCGGGTGTGGATACCCAAATCACGTCTCTATACATACCCCGATATCGTCGTTGTTTGCGGCGAACCGCAATTCATCGATGACGAATTCGACACACTTTTGAATCCCATCGTCGTGGTCGAGATTCTTTCCGAATCGACCGAGAGCTATGATCGAGGCCGTAAATTCGAACAATATCGTCGTCTTGACACCTTGAAAGAATATATCCTTATCTCGCAGTCGCGTCCGTACGTGGAACGCTTCGTAAAACACGGCGACGGATTTTGGCGGCTCGCGGAATTCAATGGGCCTGAAGCTGTCTTGGTAATAGAATCTCTTGGAATTTCGATCTCGCTAACTGCAATTTACGAAAAGGTCAAGTTTACCGATTAAAAATAGTGTTCGTCAGTGCCAAAGACCTCGACGGCACCATCACCGACGGCGGCGAAGTAAAAATAACCAAGCAAGAGATCATCGAAATGATCGAACCTGCAGGGTTTGAAGCCGTGGAAAGGGATACGGTGTATAATCGGGTTGAGAAGATTGCGGTGTGAAAGACATTCGAGACGACAGTCATTATTTGAGGAGTTATCCATGTTGACGGAAACTATCACATTACAGGTTGAGTCTGATGTTGCACGTTTTTACAACGACGCTCCTCAGACCGACAAGCAAAAAATGCAAGCCTTGTTCGGAAGCTGGCTTAAACAATACGCCGAAGCTGACGTTGATTCTTTAAAACAGGTAATGGATTCGATGAGCCGTAACTCGCAAAGCAGAGGTTTAACTCCGGAAATTCTGGAATCGTTATTGTCCGATGAGTAATGAATCTGTGCGCGGCGTCTTCGACAACAACGCTTTGGTTAGCGCCGCTCTCTTGGCTGGTGTGCCGCGAAAGGCATTCGACAAGCTTCTTGATAGCGGAACGGTTTTGGTTTCAGTTCCTGTGCTGCTGGAGTTAGCAGATGTTTTGAATCGTCCAAGATTTGACAAATTCGTCACGCTCGACGAACGAATGCGTTTCATGGTCAGTTTCCTGAAGGTTGCTGAAATGGTCGAGATCGACGAAGCAATCACGGTTTGCCGCGACCCAAAGGACAACAAACTGCTTGAATTGGCCGTAAGCGGCAACGCGAACTTTCTGGTAACAGGCGACAAGGACCTGCTGGTTTTGAATCCGTTTCGCAGGATCGAGATTATCGTGCCGCGAGATTTTTTAGAGAAATTTCCTTAAAAAAGGTTCATGTCGTTAAGTCCGATTCTAAGGGTTCCTATTCATTGAATCTTCGTCCGGGAATATATGAAATCGGCGTTTCTCAAACCGGCTTTATCACCTTGAAGATCGAAGAATACATGGTTGTGCGATCTACATTTGGCAAAATGCATCACGACTTTGTCCTTTTTGGCCTTTCTCCGGGCAAACAAGAGATCATCGAATTGATCCACCACGCCGGTTTTGAAGCTGTCGAAAAGGAATACGGTGTATAATCGAATCGAGCGAATGGCTGCCTGAGGGAATTATGAGCATTGCTATTGCCGAAACTATTATTCCGGTGCCGTTTACAGACGATACCCGATCGGTGCGTCTTCATTTTGATTTCGAAAATCAAAAGAGAAGGCTCACGCCGGATGAATTCTGGGATTTTTGCGCCAAGAACCGAAAGCTTCGTGCCGAACTTACGAAAGACGGAGACGTAATAATCATGCCGCCAACCGGTTTTGAATCAAGCGAAGAAAATCTTGAGGTTTTGCTTCAATTAGGGCTTTGGGCAAAAAAGGATGGAACCGGGGTCGTTACCGAATCGAATGGTGCATATATTCTTCCAAACGACGCGACCAAGGCGCCTGACGCGGCGTGGATCAGAATAGATCGGCTAAACCAATTCTCGGCGGAACAACGAAAAAAATTCCTGCCTATCGTACCCGACTTCGTTGTCGAACTTCGCTCCGATTCTGACAGCCTGGCCTACCAACAGGCAAAAATGGAAGAATGGATCGAGAACGGCGTCCGTCTAGGGTGGCTGATCGACACCAAAACCAAACGAGTCCATATCTACCGCCCAGATATCGATGCAGAAATCCTTGATGATCCGGCCAAAGTTTCCGGCGAAGATATACTACCTGGATTCGAACTCGACCTTACTGAGATCTGGTAAACCGGCCGCGAAATCATACCCAATTACCGCCGTCGAATCCCACAAGGAGGTCAGAATGACCAAGCAGGAGTTTCATCGAAATGATCCGACGCGGGATTGAGGCCGTGGAAAGAGATACGGTTTACAATCGCGTGGTAGCGATAGCCGACTAGATAAAGTATGAGCTTCAAATGTTACAGCTGTGGAAAAAAGCACGAGGGATTGCCAGATATTGGGGCAGAATATCCGGATCCGTATTTCGACGTTCCGGAGAATGAACGGGTGAATCGAGTAATCGTGACATCTGATCTCTGTAGCATCGATGATGAAGAATTCTTTATCCGCGGCGTCATTGAAATTCATGTTCACGGACAGGATGCTCGGTTCGGTCTGGGTGTCTGGGTTTCACTGAAGAAAGAGAATTTTCAATGCTATGTTGACAACTTTGATACCGACGAAATTGGTCCCTTTTTCGGTTGGCTCAGTAACCGGCTAGAGTGCTATGCCGATGATACATTCTCCTTGAAAACAATGACCCATTTCAGAGGAGGAAAAACCAGACCTTTTATCGAAGTTGAGCCGACCGATCATCCGTTAGCTGTCGATCAGCGTGAAGGTATCAGTATTGAAAGAGCCTGGGAATTGGTTCACCATTACATGTAGCCTCGCATCTGGGCTTGCCCAAACACAGTGCGGTCTGGCCTGCCTGCCCGGACAATGCATTCCAAACCCAAAAAGAGGACTATGCCTCGACTTACGCTTTTGCCCGCTAATGCGGGCTTTAATCTTTTTAGGGCCCTCCACGGTCGGGCAAGCCTGACCGCTGTGCGTACGGCACAGCCCAAAATAAGATAGACTTTTACAAAACATGATTTTTAGGCATTCAATGAACATCACGTGTTACTCAAACGACTAGGCAGGTCTCAACGCAGTGCGGTCAGGCTTGCCAGAGTTGGGCGGGTTGCTTCAAAATACTTGGAGCGGGCAGTGGCTTGCGATTGACATATCATGAGTTTTCCGAACTATTTAACGATCCTCATCGTCGTTACTTTTCTTTTCCTCGCACCTGCCGGGGTATTGGGCCAGACGTATCAGGAAATGGATGCTGAGGCTGGCGCGGCGGCGCAGAGGCTTTGGGGCGGTGCGTTTATTGATCCGATCGGGAAAAAAGTTACCGCTGAGTTTGACGCCGGGAATTACGCAAAGACGATAGAGGAGGCGAACAAGTTTCTGGCATACGCGCCCGAAGCGCACGGCGGCATCCAGCTGATACGCGGCCGGGCGCACATGGCACTTTACACCAGCACCGGCGATTCCAAACATTTTGCAAAGGCGCGTGCCGACTTTCTTTACGCGATACAGAACAAGCCGGAGGACGTGTGGAATCGCCTCTACCTCGGCAATCTGTACTTCGCAGCCAAGCTAGGTCTCGAAGCGGACCGTGAATATTCAAAGGCCCTGGCGATGGACCCCGCTTCCCTTCCTGCGCTAAGAGGCAAGGCAGCCGCCGCGTACTTTGCACGCGACATGCAAGGGTGTGTGAACGCAATTCAGGGCGTGATGGCGCATCCGGAATACAAAAAGGACAACGACGCGTGGTATCACTTGCGCCTCGGCCAGTGTTACGCGTCGCTCGGCGACAAGGCGAACGCCAAGCAGAATTTCGAAAAGGCTGTGGCAATGCAGCCGGGTTGGAAAGCGTCATGGGTCTATATGGCTTTCGCCAAAGACGGCTACACCTGCAAACCCGCGGGGCGAAAGTCTCCGGAGAAACCGTTCGACCGATACGTGCATGATCTGCGCGCCTACCAATGCCCGGGCGGAGGTGCCATTTCGCTGTTTACCGTCGAGAAAGAGGATCCGAATCTTAGGGATGACGGCTTGTTTCACGAAAACGAGTTCAAGCGCGTGGTGAACCAGGCCGGGTATCCCGAATCACTTACGTACGCAAATGCCCGCTGGCTTTACGGCGACGCGATCTTCTGGCTCGAATCGGCCCGCAGACAAGGGAAGCCGTTCGAGATGAAGGCCCACAACGAGTACCTGGAAGTCCTCAACCACGCGATCAATACCGAGGCGGGCGATAGCAGCGACCGGAATGCCTCGGATTACCGCTCACTTGCCCGCTATGAGCGTGCGAAACTCCTGCTAGCTCATCCCGATAAGCAGATCAAGATCCTCGCCTGGAAAGAACAGGGCTACTTGTCCAACATTCCGGCCGCCCGATATGCCGGAAAAAGCGTCGCGAACAACGGAGCGGACGTTAAGAGCCGCATCATCCGCGGCCGCGTCTATTCGGAGGTGAAGGGCAACCATCGTGCGGCCGTTCAGGAGTTTGACGCGGCAGCGAATATTCTGAAGACGGCTTACGGCACTACCGCGACCGCCACCGATGCACCGCTCCGGGCCGAGATCCTCTGGCGGAAGGGCGACGCATTGGTCCATCTCGGCGAGGTCGACCAGGCGGCGGTCGCTCTTTTAGACTCTCTCAAGATCATTCCGATCAATCCCGATGCTATCGAAGGATTGGAGCGGCTGAGGATCAGCCCCTCGGTCTCGGAGAATCCACCGGCTGCCGCGAAGGTCTATGAGTTCGTGATGATGGCCCGCATCAACGCGGTTTCGGTGAGGGTCAACCAGGCATACGCGGAATTGGCGACCTATCGCGGGAAAAGCGGGTTATGTTCGGCCGCACGTACGTTCAACGACATTGTGACGAAGGAGCACGGAAAACTCACATCCTTGGCTGGATCGATCCGTTACGGGACCAAGGTAGGCGAACATTACACCAACACGCTCAACGAGGTGGAGAACGTCTTAAAAGCTGCTAGTTCGGGTCTGAGCCGCTGTTGATGTTCTGCAACCTTTAAGTAGTATTGTAAATCAGAAAGTTCAACCCGTTTCCTTACGAATAACGACCTATATGCGAATACCGTTACTTATCCTGACAGTCTTACTGTGTGTGCCTGCGGCGTTTTCTCAGCCCGGTGATGATATCTCGGTAATGATCGACAAGGGTGAACTGGATGCCGCCGCGGCTCGTATCGAGACTGTCCTAAAGACTCGGCCAAACGATCTGGCCACCCTTACGCAAAAGGTACGCGTCCTGGTCATCAAAAAGCAGTATGCCGATACCGAGGCGTTGGCTGGCCGGCTGATCGTCCGTGATCCCAAGAACAAGGTCGCGGTAAATGCCCGCGGCGTGGCAAAGCGCGACGGTAATAATGACTTTGCAGGCGCTCTTGCAGATTTCGACAAGGCTCTTGCCATCGATCCGCAGTACCCGCAGGCCCTGTTCAATCGGGCCATAACACTTTTCCGCGGACAGATCGGCACAAAAAACGATGCTCTTGACGCATTTTCCGCTGCGATCGAGGCAAATCCCGAGAACGCGACCGCCCGAGGGATGCGTGCATGGCTACTGAACAGGTTTGGCAAACACAAACTTGCGCTGCTCGATCTAAACCGTGCGTTGTCAATTAACAACCGTTTGCCGCTCTATGCCGAACGAGCCTACGCCGAATTCTTGACCTATATTGGCGGCGACCAAACGATGCTGCCGCTCGCGAAAAGGGACGCTGACATCGCTCTGCAGCTGAAGCCCGACAACGCGATCGGATTGGCTATCCGCGGCGCCGGTAAATACATCGGGGGCGACAATTCGGGAGCTGTCGAAGACGCAAACAAAGCACTGCAGGCCGACCCGAAAATGTATCTGGCTCACGTCGTGCTGGGATACGTTAAAACGTCCCAAAAAAACGCGGCCGGCGCCTTTGACGAATTTGAGAAGGCTTATAAGCTCGTGCCTACAAACAGTTGGGTAATGAACGAGTACGCAGCCGCTGCTGCGAGGGCAAAGGACGTTTCCCCGAAAGCTGCGGGTGCAGATCGCGAGCAGTTTGCGCGAAAGACAGAGAGAGAACGTGCCGCTGTGGAAGCTCTCCAGCTCGCTGTTCAGGAAAACCTTTGGGACTATTCCGTTTTTGATCGGCTCGAAAAAGCGCAAAGTTCGCTCTACAAAATTCTTCGCAAAACCGACGAAAAAAACCCGTATCCGCCCGCGCAGAAAGCTTACAATAAGTCGAGGATGGAATTTTGGCACGGCCTCGCCAAAAAGGAGCCGAAAAATGTCTGCGTCGCCCTGTTCGACTATTCTTATATCGACCTCGATGAGAACGGCCTTTACGATCAAAATCGACGCAAATCCGACCGCACAAGGCTTAATTATTTGGAAACCGCGCTGAAAAATTACGACGGGCAGAACGGCTCCGAGTGCGCGGCTCACGTTGCACTTCTCGTCGCCGGTATCTATCAGTCGCCTATCTCAACGGAGAAAAATTTTGATCTCGCAAAGCAGTTCGCAGAGCGGTCGAAACAAATAAAAGCCGATCTCACCTTCGACCCGAACATTATCTCCGGCGCCGCCCAAACTGCTGACGAATCACTGAACGAGACGGCCTATTGGCAGGCTCAGGACGACAGCTGGAAAAAGGACCTCGAACGCATGAAGCAGAGCGGAACCAGTTCGGCTGATGGCTCCAGGGTCCGGCGACGCAGCGGAATCGATCCGGCGAAAGAACAGGCCGCGATCGCGGCCTATGAACGCGTGCACCCCCAGATCGAGCGGCTCGCCGAACAGGTCACCAGCGCCGCCGGTAAGGTCCAGAGCGGCGGTTCGATGTCATTTGTTTACAAGGGTACGCGTGCGCGAATAGCAAACCTTCAGCGGCAAATGGTCGATATCTATTACAAGTTCATTGAGGTACACGGCCCAAATCTGCCCGATTCACTCTTGAATCACCTTAAGTCCGATGTCCGCCGCGTCGGCAACCTCCGTAACGACTACACCACCGGTGAGGTCTATGAGGCGAGCGGCGCCTGCTCCGGCGGATGGAGCGGCTACGGATGCTAAGGCGCGTTCGCACGCTCAAGCAAAAATGCGATGCGACCAGCACGTTCTACAGCGCTCTAGCCAACGAACACGGAAAGTTTATTTCGCTTGGCGGAAATATCGCTCACGGGACAAAACTCCGCAAACATTATACGAACACGCTCAATTCAATTGACAACGCGATGAAACTCGCCCAACTCGGGCCTAAGCGCGTGCTGATTCGTATGGGCGCGAACTCCTTGCGGAAACCATAACCGACGGCGGCGAACTCGGCCCCAGCTATTCAGCCGAATCGAACAATGAAGTAAAATGACCAAACAAGAGATCATCGAAATGTTCCAACGCTCCTGCTCCAACATGTTCAGGTTTATCGTACAGATGCTTGAATTGAATGTCTCGAATATGAGACAATCGAGAAGGTTAGTGACGTGAAAAAAAGCGTTATTTTTCACAAACGGGCACAGGAGATCATAAAGGGATTTTCGAAAGCCGTTCGTAGGGACATAGGCGAATTGTTATTCGACCTGCAGCGTGGGGAGAATATCGGAATGCCGGTTGCCCGGCCGATGCCGGCAATAGCGGCTGGAGCTTACGAGTTGCGGGTAAAGGATGCCGACGGGATTTACCGGGTCTTTTATTACCTGAAGTCGGCAGAAGGCATTCTCGTTTTTCACGCTTTCGCAAAGAAGACGCAAACGACGCCGCAAAATGAAATTGAAACGGCGAAGAGAAGATTATGGGAAATACTAAACCAATAAAGCGGGGCAAAACCGAAGTCTATGTTGCAAACGACGTATTTGAGCTTTGCGACATTCTCGATCTAACGCCTCAAGATGCTATAGAGATCGAGTTCAGAGCAAAGCTGCGGGACAAGATCAAAGACGTCGTTGCGAGAAAGAAGCTGACCCACGAACAAGCCGCGAAACTGTCCGGAACTTCGCGGACAAAACTGACCGCAATACTCAACGGCAACACCTCCGGCGTCTCCAGCGACCTTTTGCTGAGGATACTGTATTCGCTCGGATTTCGGACCAAGGTATCTTTCACCCGGGTTAGAGCGACAGCATAATTATAAGGGCTTAATCACAATTTATCGGGGATGCCGATGCTTTTGAGCATCATTTCAAACACTGCCTCAGCAACCGCAGAACACGCCGCCGCCACCGATGGCGGCGAACTCACCCATTCGTACTCGATCGAGTCCAACAACGGAGTTAAAATCGCCAAACAAGCGATCATCGAAATGATTCACTGCGAAGGGTTCGAAGCCGTGGAGAGAGATACGGTGTATAATCGCGTGGACAAAGTTGCTGCGTAGAAAATGGCAAAAGGAAGAATTTTACAGGTAAAAGAATCAAAGATAGCGGTCATCACTCAAAATGAGACCGACTTCATCAGCTTGACCGACATGACCGCAGGTTTCAGCGAAGGCAGTGGCTTGATCGGTAAATGGATAACGAATAAAAACACCTTGGAGTATTTGGGTGTTTGGGAAAATATAAACAACCCAAATTTTAATTACCCCGAATTCGGGGTAATTGGACGTGAAGCAGGTGTGAACAGATTCATAATGTCCGCCGGACAATGGGTTGACAGAACAAAGGCAGTCGGGCTGATCGTGAGAGCGGGACGTTACGGCGGCACTTACGCCCACAAAGACATTGCGTTCCACTTTGCAATGTGGCTAAGCCCTGAATTTCAGATCTACCTTATCAACGAATTTCAACGTCTGAAAGACGATGAGAACAACCGCTTGAAATTAGAATGGAATTTGCAGCGGACATTAGCAAAAGTAAACTACCACATCCACACTGACGCCATCAAAGAAAACCTGATCCCACAGGAAATTACAAAACAACAGGCAAGTCTTGTTTACGCCACAGAAGCGGACTTGTTAAATGTCGCTCTTTTCGGAATTACCGCCAAAGAATGGCGCGACAACAATCCCGGCAAAAGCGGAAACATCCGGGATTTTGCTACATTAGAACAGTTGGTTGTCCTAAGCAACATGGAAAGCATAAACGCATTACTCATACGACAAACGCTGACACAAAGCGAACGGCTGATCCATCTAAACAAAGCCGCCATAACGCAAATGAGGTCATTGCTTGAAAGTAACGCAATTAAGAAACTAAAGGGTTAAGCGGCATTAAAGTAGGTACGCAAGGCGAACCCTCAGAAACACTGGCTTATGAATCTACAATATAATAACGATTTGCTTGTCACAGCCAAACACGTCGCAGCCACCGCCGACACGTCCGCCAAAATCCGCGAAGGCATGATCAAAGTCCGAATCCTCGACGGCATCGTCCGCAACGTTTACGCAAACGACCCCGGCAAATTAGCAGCGTGGATTTCGGCAAGCCACGTCGAGAAAGCGCCGAAGAAGCAGCAGCCACCAACACCGTAGATATGCGCGAAGTATTGATTATTACGGCACTTCCAGAGGAAATGGAGGCAGTACTTAATCTCTTGCCGAATGGGAGGAAGGATTGGAAGGAGCTTTCGATTGACGAAGGTTACTCGTATTTCGAGGTTGAACTGAAAAACGGGAAAGATGCTTTTCTTTGTAAGGTTACTTCTCAAGCTCAGCAAGGACCAATCCATGCATCGACACAAACGGCTTTGATGCTGCAATTAAATCCCGATCTTCTTTTCATGACTGGCATATGCGCAGGAAATCCTAATAAAGGAGTCGGCCTCGGCGATGTCGTAATGAGCGATATGGCATTTCATTACGAAGCTGGCAAACAGACCGAAACAGGGTTCCTTCCGGACCTTGATTGCGCAAATGTTGATCCGGTCTTCGTCCAGCGTTTGAACGACTATTCCGGCGCGAACGAGAGGAAAGTAGAGGTCGGCGGAGAGAAATACGGATTGCATGTCGGCGCTTACGCGACCGGTTCAAGCGTTGTTTCTCGTAACCGTATTTTCGACGATCTGCAAGTACGTGACCGTAAGGTTTTGGCTCTCGATATGGAAGCATATTCCGTATTGAAAGCAGTCGAAATAAGCAACAAAAGAATTAACGCCGTTGTCGTTAAGGGGGTTTGTGACTTTGCTGACGAGAAAAAAAATGACGAAGCTCACGGCATAGCAGCTGAAGCGGCAGCGAAGACGACGCTTGATCTAGCAAAATATCTCTTAGAGCGCTATCCAGCAAAACCCGTCGTCGCAACCAATGAAGTAACTTACCCAATAGTTCTTCCCAGGCCCGCTCTTACTTACGGGCATCGGTTGTTGTGGCGCGCCCTTCTTCGCTGGCCAGACGATTACTACGAACACTTTGCAAAGAATTATGAGACGGGAGAGGTTGACGAGAATCACGAGAATTCGGGATTGGAGTTCTATTCGCTTGGGAATAATAAATGGCTTTTGGAGGTAGCCGTCGGCATGGGCGCCTACCAAGGAACGTATCGTTACTATTTCCTTGACGAAAGCCGAGGCAATCACTATTGGAAAGAAGTCCTGTTTAGACAGATACTTTCGAATCACGCGAATGAGACACGCGAAGCGCTCGAGCCGGAGCTGGGCGGGCTTCCTTCTTACGACCACACGACCAGATTAATCACTACCTTTTTCAAAGGGCGCGGAATTGGTGACTGCGGCTCTCTAATCACTTATCGCTTCTCAGAGGGCGAAACGGAACTCGTCGAGTACCGTCATCGTGACATGCCCGCGGCTGACGAAGATATAGATTTCGAGGACATTCCGCCTCCAGAAGAATGGCCGGCGCTTGATATTACTGTTAACTATCCACAATGGACTGAGGCGGACGAGTATCATAACGACATCTAAATGCAACAAAGCCTAATCACAATCGCCTACATCGCCGCGAGTGCGTTGTTTATCCTGAGTCTTGGCGGGCTAAGCCAGCAGGAGACGGCGCGGCGGGGGAATGTTTATGGGATCGTCGGGATGACGATCGCGTTAGTTGCGACGGCGGCGGCGATGAATGTCGGCGGGCTGCCGGTGTTGGCGGCGGCTCTATCGTCATGAGCGATACAACCACCTTAATTTCCGCACTCGCAACGGCGCCGGGGGTTGTTGTTCCATTGATACGCGAGGTTCCGCCGGAGATATTGAAGCGGCGACCGAGTGTGGGGAAATGGTCGGCTTATGAGCATGCGATCCATTTGTCGCAGTCTGATGCGGCGTTTCGGGAGCGGCTTGATCTGATCTTGTCCACGCATGAGCCGATAATCAAAACTATCGAGAATTCTGCTGACGATGAAGCGGGAGCGATGCTTGAGGTTGATCTTGACGCGAGCCTCGACCGATACGTCCGCGAGCGAAGATCGCTTGTTGAAAGATTAAAAAAGCTTTCGCCCGACGAGTGGCAAAAAACGGCCGTGCACGAGGCATTTGACCACTACTCCGTATTCATAATGTTCCGGCATGTTCTAAATCACGAAATGCTCCACGCCTACCGGATCGAAGAACTGCTGCTAAAGAATGATTGGGAATAACGGTCTTTCTCTCCGACAAATGAACCATCGGCGGCATGGATGCATCTAAGTCCTTTTTACTGAAGATAAAAGATCGACAGAGAGCCGAGGCGTTTCGGCGAAACGTCAGGGCAGGAGGTTAGATGCGTATTCGAAGGATCAGTCATACGATCTTTGCGCTCGTTTTGATCGGGCTCGGGATGATCGGGCTGGTGAATGGAACATTCGGCCCCGGTTGGGAGCCCGTGCCGGCGTCGATGCCCGTCTCGCAGATGTTCGCGTATTTCTCCGATCTTGTTTACATCGGCTGCGGTGTGGGGCTGCTTCTGCGGCCGACGGCGGCCTTCGCGGCACGCGTTCTGTTTGTCTGTTTGCTGCTTTGGCTGCTGCTTTTGCGGCTGCCGTGGCTCGCCATCGATCCGCAGGTCGGCACATGGTGGCCCGCGTC
>JADLDC010000182.1 GCA_020846885.1 Acidobacteriota bacterium
CTTGAACCCCCGACCTGATGATTACAAATCAACTGCTCTACCAACTGAGCTACACCGGCTTGGGTGAGTGTTTGCGGGGAGCCGCAATCGACGATACTAGCAAACGGGTGGATTTGAGCGCAAGTGCAGGCGGCGATGGTTTGGCCGGACGGCACCTCACTTGTTCACCAGACCTTTCAATTGCGCGCTTTCTCACCGGCCGAAATAGGCATGTTTACTGGATTCCAACGTCGCGGGTCGTTTGGGTCCGGCTTTAGGAACGAACCAGTTCCCCAGGCGGTGCCGTCGGTAAAATGGATCATCGATATTCTGATCTTCACGCGGGTCACACTATCGAGCGGCTGCCGGGATTCGAGAAATCCCTTAAGCCGGTTAAACACCACGTCATCCACGACCATTTCAACATGCGAGCCGGCCGGCACAGGCCCCTGCTCCTTGACGGAATCGTCCTGCGTAGTTTTACGTATCGGATGAGGCCCATAAGAAAACGGGAACAACATGACGTTTCCCGTCGCGATGGTTTCCGGAAATTCGAGATCCAGCGATATATACGAAATGTCCTTCCCCGCATTGTTCTTTATCCTGACCCTGAGCCCCTTCAACCAATCCGAATCCGCCAAAAATCTTTCATCTACCGCAACCGGTTTGTCCCCGCGAAACAGGCCATCGATCTTTATGGGCTCGTTGAACCAATAATCCCGGCTGATCTGTCGGCGGCCATCGTTCGATGGTACAGCAAGCCCGAGGCTGATCTCCAATTCAGATAACCGCGACGAAATACCCTGAAGGTCACCGCGGCCAAGATAATCCAGTCTTAAGCCTATCATTACTACGCCAAATCCCTTTGTGAAACCTCGCCCTCGCTTCGTTTTTGTGTCGATGCGGGCCGAGTCAGCCAAAAGGGGATCGCGGGTCAAAGCCTCGCGCAAGGCTGCGTCATCGTTCCTTTCAAGGATCCGCTTTACGTCCGCGACCGCTGCCCGCTCGCCTTCAAAAATTCCCTTTACGTAATCGGCTTCCCCGGTCGAATCCGGACCCCAGAATGTTCCGTCCCGAAAGATCACAAAATCTACTGAAACTACATACGGATCAGCCTCGGCCGATCTCGGGATCGGGCCGTTGAAGCCTCGGCCTGTTCCCGGGCCGATCGCCGCTCGCAAGACCATCGATGGCTGCTTGTCCGCTTCTTCGAGGCCGGCAAGCACAAATCCCCAAACAATTTTAGTGCCCGTGTTGCTTGCTGTGTATTGAAGACGTTTGAACCCATTGCCGAAATCGGAAACAGCGCTAGGCGTCAATCGAATAGGGCAGCCAGGCTGATCGGCGATCTGTAAATTTTGCGGAGGCGGCAGACTTTTCGGTTGTGCCCCTGCGTTTGCAAACAAGAACAAAGCGAGTGCGAGGGCCGAAGCGGCCCATGCTGACCAACGCGTGATCCTTGGAAAGGCCATGCTATCTCCTCCGGCGTTCAAGCTGAACGATAGTGGTACTTTACGCCCAGTCCTGATCCTGGTCAATACCTTGCTTCGCTATCTTCAGAGCATCCAGATATCGTCCGGCACCATCGAATGATAGGTTGGTCAATCTCTCGCGGGGGCGATATAATTCACCAATCGTCGCATTTGACCCTAAACCAATAAGGAAGTCGAAATATATATGAGAAAGAATGCTGCCCTTTCGTTTGTTTTACTTTGCACCCTTGTCCTTTCGCAGGCGTCGTTTATTTTTGCCCGGTTCGATGAGGGCATGTATATGCCGGACAAGATCGCCGGGATCGCGGGATTGAAGAAGCGTGGGTTAAAGATCAGCCCGCTGGACATTTACAACCCTGCCGGCGGCGGCCTGTCAGAAGCGGTCGTCCGGTTGAGCATCGGGTGTACGGCTGAATTCGTTTCTCCCGAAGGGCTGATCCTTACAAATCATCACTGCGGACTTGACGCGGTCGTCTCCGCTTCGACGCCGGAAAAGGATTTGGTCGAGACGGGCTTTCGCACGGACGGCCGAGCGGGCGAGATACCCGCAAAGGACTATTCGATCTTTATCACCGAACGCGAAGAGGACGTAACGGCAAAAGTAATGCAGGGCACCGAGAACCTGACGGGCGAGGCGTTAGCGGCCGCGATCAAAAAGAACGTTGACGCTCTGACCGCGGCTGAGAAGGCAAAGGCGCCGGCGGGCTCCACTATCCGCATTCAGGTGATGAACAACGGTTATTTTGCTTATCTTTTCCAGACACGTGAGATCAGCGACATACGCGTTGTTTACGTTCCGCCGCGCAATATCGGGGTGTTCGGCGGCGATCCGGATAATTTCGAATGGACGCGTCACACCGGCGACTTTACTTTTCTTCGGGCATATGTGGCGCCGGACGGCTCGTCCGCACCATATTCGGCCAGCAATGTTCCGTACAAGCCAAAACGCTTTCTGACGATGAACATCGGCGGGCTAAAGGACAATGATTTTACATTCATACTCGGCTATCCGGGCGGAACAACTCGTTATCGCGAAAGCCAGTCGATCGAATACGCACGCGAGGACAACTTCCCTTTCCTTTGGAGATGGCTTGACGCACGCAGTGCCGCGCTTCGCGAGATCGGCCGTACGGATGAAGAAAAGCGTATCAAGTATCAGTCAGACATAGCGAATTTCGATAACTCCCGCAAAGTGTTTGAAGGCGGCGAGCGGCGGCTGAACCAAGCCGACGTTGTCGAAAAACGCGGTGCCGAAGAAGCACGCTTTTCCCAATGGGTCTCTGCCGAACCGACACGCCAAAAGAAATACGGAACCGTCCTCGCTGACATCGCCGCCGCTTCCGCGGAATCGAACAAATACGCAAAGCGCGACATTCTTGTCCGCCGAATGGGCGACGGCACAATGCCCATGTTCCGCGCGATCTATATGGCGGTTGCCGAAAACAAAATGCTCAGCGATAGCGAACGACAGGCAAAGCTGGCTGAGATCCAAAAGTCACTTGCCGGCCGTGAGCCCATCTACGAGCGTGAAATGTTGAAGTTTTTCCTTCGCCAGTTTGCCGATTTGCCTGAAGGACAGAAATTTGATGGTGCCGAAAAACTCTTCGGATCATTTGGCGGACAAGCCCGTGTTGCCGCAGAAACCGCGTTTGCCGAGAACGTCGCCGAGGGAGATTACTGGACCGCGGAAACGGTGGCGGCACTTTACGGGCCGCAGACCCTGGACTTCAGGCCCGAACGCGACAACGTCAAGGCATTCGCCGCCGCGTTAAAAATGGAAAAGGATGCGGCCAATGCCCGTGCCGTCGCATTTGCCGGAAAGATCGACCGGCTGCGCCTTCTCTATCAGCAGGGCATGGCAGAGATGAAGGGCATTACGCCGTATCCGGACGCAAATTCCACACTTCGATTTTCGTTCGGTAATGTAAAGGGCTACGCTCCGCGTGAGGCAGAATATAGAACGCCGTTTACTACCATGAAAGGTATGTGGGAAAAGGACACGGGCATCAACCCGTTCGATATGCCGCAAAAGCTGAAAGACCTGCAGACAAAGCAGGACTTTGGCCGCTATGGCGAGGGCGATTCCGTTGTGGTCAACTTTCTCTGCACCGCCGATATCATCGGCGGCAACAGCGGCTCGCCGGTGTTCAACGGCAAGGGCGAACAGGTTGGGCTGGTTTTTGACGGAAACTACGAAGGCCTCGGGAACGATTATTACTATGACCCGAATGTGAACCGGACGATCGCGGTCGATATCCGATTCGTCCTGTTCGTCACCGAAAAGTTCGGCAACGCTAAATGGATCGTTGACGAAATGAAAGTGGTGGGCGGCCCAAAGGCAAAGGCCGCGTCGAATTAAGGCGTTTGCGCTAAAAGCCGGGCATCAGAGTCGTAAAAAGTCAAAAGTCCGGAGTTCGATCGAACTCTGGACTTTTGATCTTGGACTCTCGCCTTGGATGCCCTACGGTTTATTGACAGCTTCCTCAAGAAGCTCAGAATTTTCGCCAAGCTCTTTAAGCTTCGCCACCATTTCGCGCGCTTTGGCGTCGTATTGCCCAGCCTTTGCGTTATTTTTCGCAACTCGTTCAGCATTCCGCATCGCAAGGTACGTATAGCCCAACGCACGATAGCCTTCTCCATATTTTCCGTCCAAACGGACGGCCTCAAGACCTGAGCTAAGAGCTTCCGGATATCGCTTCAGGTTCCGCAGACACACTCCAAGCGTTCTGTGGCCGCCCGGGTATTTCGGGTCGAGAACGATGCCTTTCCGTGCGTAGGTTTCGCAAAGCTGCGGCTTGTTGTTTCGCAAATGAAGAACGGCAAGTTCCGTGGCGGCCTCGGGCTTTGTCGGATCGATCACGACGGCCGTTTCATAGGCCTTGATCGCTTCGGCAAGCTGGCCGTCGTAATCAAGCGAGTTTCCGAGATAAACCCAGCCGGAATAATGCTTTGGATCAAGCTTGACCGTCTCGCGATAGTTAATGATCGCATCTTTGTATTTGTGCGCGTCATACTGGGTCGAAGCAAGTTGGTAATAGAATGAAACCCGCGGCGGGCCGACGGCGATAGCCTTCATGAACGCTTTTTCAGCTTCCGCCGAATTCTTGGCGTAGCGGTTAGCAAGGCCGATTCCGTAATGCGGGTCTGGTTTTGCCGGATCTGCGGTCGCAGCCGAGGTAAAGGCGGTTATCGCATCGGAAAATTTATCGAGGTCCAGATATGCGTATCCAAGCTGGAGCGCCGGCTTATAGTAGTTGGTACTGAGAGCTATCGCCTTTTTGAAATTAGGCACTGCTTCAGCCTGCCTTTTCAAATTGGTATAGCACAAGCCAAGATTATAGAACCCGGACGAGTCGCTCGGCTTCATCGCCGTGTACTTTGCAAATCCTTCGGCCGCAACGCTGTAGTTCTTTGCGTTAAATGCGCCAATGGCCCCGTCAAAAACCTCTGTCGCCGTCTGTGCCGCAACAGCCGCTGGACAGACGAGTAGTATGAATATCAATAATCGGAGTTTCAGGTTCGTCATAGAAAGTTTAAGGTACGGGCGCGAGGGTGAGAGGTGTGCCCTATGGGATTATAAGACAATGCAGATAAAAAGGATAGAATTTTTTGAGAGAGATCCTATTCAAAGGCACGGCAGGGATCACGCAAGGATACATCCGAGTTGAAATTCGTGCTTCGCGGGTTTCGTTTCTTGGTCCGTGCTTTTCCCTGCGGCGGAGCCCGGGCCTGGAACAACAAAGCACGAAAACCTACGGCTTCCTGGGTTTTCTCGCCGGCGTCGGCCTGGGATAAACTATCTCCCGACGATCGACCGTCGGTGCGGCCTTCGGGAACTCGGCACCCTGCGGAACGGCCCAGATCTCATAGGCCGGCTGCTCTTTGAAACCTCCGTCAAGAAAGCCGATCCGCGCTTCTTCCAGCCCGCTGTTGAGCAGTTCCGTTCGGATCCGCCGCAAGGCGTTGACCGCATATCCGCGCTCGCTGGTCCGGCCCGCGTAAACTATGACGAATACCTTATCGTCCGACCGGCCGGCAGCCGCGGCCAAAGCGGCAACGCGTTCTTTCTCTTTTTCCGGCGCAAGTTCGCCGAATTCATCCGCCTTAACAGCCGGGGGCACGACGCGGACCGTTGCCGAAGCTTGTGCTACGCATTCCGGGGCATAGCCGCCAACCCAAACGCTTGCCGACAGTTCGCGATAGAGCCCGGCACCGGTCGAATCCACTTCGAGCTTTCGTGTCTGCTGCCCGTCCCTGATGGCACCGCCGCTGACCGACCAAATGATCTGCGGTGTTACCTTTGTATCGCCGCCCTGAATGTTGGCAACGAATGTAACCGGCTGCCCCTCGCGGACGACCCGTGCAGACTGTCCCTGGACTTCGATCTTTGGACAAGGTGATGCCGGTGTTTGCGGCGGCGGAGGTTTAGGTTCTGACTCGCTGGTCGCTTGGCCGAAAGCTCCGGCCACAAAGAAGGCCAACAAGACGGGCATTGTCAATATGTCGATCTTTCTCATTTTGTTTCTGTGACCTCCAGGCGGGCTGTCACTAATGATAGCACGAAATTGCCTTGGCCTTGCATGACAAGCAGAATTTGCGGCACTGCCATTGGCCCTTGAGAATGA